>JAEWEF010000015.1 GCA_023389595.1 Fusobacteriota bacterium | reverse complement strand
GTACACCTAGAAACATTCCGAACCTAGAAGTTAAGTCCATAAACGCCGAAAGTACTTGGCTGGGAGCGGCCTGGGAGGATAGGTACTTGCCAAACAATTAAAGCACTCGTGAGAGTGCTTTTTTATTTTGTGATATTTTTAATAGTTTAAATAAATTAAAATAAATCAAAATGTTAAATTATAGTTAAAAACTGATTGAGATTATTTTAAAATTATTTTTTATATTAAATCCAAGCTAGAGTCTTCAATATAAATATCCATATAAATAGAGTTAATATAGAGAAAATAGAGGTTGACACAACTATTTCTGCTGCTAAATCATAATCTGCATTCATTTCTTTTGCCATAGTGAAAGAGCTGACAGCTGTTGGAGTAGCAAATACTGCAAGGTATGAAGCTATTTGTAATTTTCCAAAGCCTAAAAAATGTGCAATTAATATAGCAAAAAGAGGAAAAACTATTAATCTTAAAGTATTTGTGCACATGATTAATTTAAAATTATTTTTAAGACTTTCAAACTTTAAAGATGCTCCCAATATGATAAATGCTATAGGAGTTGTAATTTTTGCAAGATCTGAAATAGATTTTTGAACAATATTAGGTAAAGTAATATTTAATTTTAATAAAATTATTGCAAGAATAGAAGCAAGAATAAGTGGGTTTTTTATTGTAGATTTTACTATTCTCATACGATTGACTTTTTCGCCACGATAATATTCTAAAATTATTACTGCAAAAGAGTTATACAGAGGTATAACTATAAATGGGAGAGTAGATACAATTGAAACTCCTTCGTTTCCATGTAAAGCACCAACAATAGTTATTCCATAGATAATGAAGTTACTTCTAAACGCTCCCTGTATCATTACTGATAATTGTTTTTGAGTTGGAGCGACTTTTACAAATAATAACCAGGATATAAATATGCTAGCGAGAATTATAGGAATGGGAAAAAGTATAAACGGTAAATTTTCTCGACATAAGAAATCTAAACTCCCTATATTGTATATGTTTAAAAATAACATTGAGCTAAGAAAAAATCTGAAAGTTACCTTATTCAATTCATCTAAAGTTTTTTCTGATAAAAAATTTTTTTCTTTCAAGAAAAAACCTAAAAACATCATTATGAATATAGGAAAAACTACATTGAAAGAAATTAAAAGATTTTGCATTTATTCCTCCTTAGATCTTATAGGTAATTTTTATTTTTATATGACGATATAACCTTTTTTTTCTTAGATATAGAATAACCAAACTTTCCTATCGCATTCTTATTTAATGAAAAATACTCTCCGTGAGAGGCAACCATAAGATCTGCCTTTTTGAAATCTATTTTATTATTATCATCTATCAATTCCTCATCCACAAGATTATTTACTATTTTTGCTATGAACATAAAATGACTTCCAAGTTCTTTTACCTCAATAACTTCACATTCTATATTTATAGGACAGTCATCTATGTATGCACAGTTGATTTTTTCACTTTCTACTAAAGTTAATTTCCTTTCTTTTATTTTGTCTTTTTTATCAGCACCAATAACTCCACAATAATCAACCGTTCTAACTAGACTTTTAGGAGGTAGATTTACTATAAAAAAAGGATTTTCCATGAGATTTTTAAATGAATTTCTCTGCTTAGTAACAGATATATATAACATTGGAGGATTAGAACAAATAGTTCCAGTCCAAGAAACAGTAAAAACATTATCCTGCCCATCTTTATTTCTAGTAGTAACTAAAATAGCAGGAACAGGATTTAACATATTGCTAGGTTTAAAATTGATTTTCATAATTTCTCCATCTATTAATAAAATAATATAAATAATTATAGCAAATGTACTATTAAAAGACAAAAAAAATTAAAATTTTATTGCTATTGTTGAAAAAAAATATTAAGTGTGTTATAATTTTCGAAAAAAGATTATTTTGGGAGAAAATATGAAAAATTTAGTTTTAATAAAAGGGAGAAAAGATAGATTAGAAATAAATTTGAATCCTGAAGTAGACTTTTTTGAATTACAAGATGCTCTTAAAGAAAAAATTATTGGAGCAAAATCATTCATTGGTAACAATAGACAGGCAATAGAATTTACCGGCAGAGCATTAACTATAGAAGAAGAAAAAATACTTACAGAGACTGTGGTGAATAATTGCGACGTAATTCTTAGCTTTGTTTTTTCTAATGTTGAAAACGATAAAAATATTAACATTACTAATTTACTGGAGGGGAAACCGGCTAAATTTTACTATAAAAACTTAAGATCTGGAGGAAATATAGAATTTGATGGACACGTAGTTGTTATAGGAGATGTTAATCCGGGTGCAATTATAAAAGCTGGTGGAAGTGTAATAGTTATAGGACATTTAAACGGAACTGTTTATGCTGGATTGGATGGGGATAAAGATGCTATAATAGGGGCTATATATTTAAATCCAGTGCAGATGAATATATGTTCTAATACGGCTATAGGATTACAAAAAGAAATATTGGATACAAATAGAGTGAAAAAAAATACAGTATTTAGAATTGCAAAATTGGTTGATGAAAAAATAATTATCGAGGAGCGGGGATAAATGAGTGCTAGAGTAATAGTTATAACTTCTGGTAAAGGTGGAGTTGGAAAAACAACGACGACTGCTAATATAGGAGCAGGACTTGCATCTAAAGGGAAAAAAGTTCTTATGATAGATACTGACATAGGTCTTAGAAATCTTGATGTTGTAATGGGATTAGAAAATAGAATTGTTTATGATTTAGTTGACATAATAGAAGGAAGATGTAGAAGTGCACAAGCTTTAATAAAAGATAAAAGATGTGCAAATTTATCACTTATTCCTGCTGCACAAATAAGAGATAAAAATGATGTTAACCCTGAACAAATGAAAGAATTAATTGAAATGCTAAAACCTGATTTTGATTATATTCTTATAGACTGTCCGGCTGGAATAGAGCAAGGATTTAAAAATGCTATATCAGCAGCTGATGAAGCTATAATAGTTACTACTCCTGAAATATCTGCAACTAGAGACGCAGATAGAATTATAGGATTGCTTGAAGCTAGCGATATTAAAAATTACAAACTTATAGTTAATAGAATAAGAATGTCTATGGTAAAAGAGGGAAATATGCTTAGCGTAGATGATATGCTAGATATACTTGCTATAGATTTACTAGGAGTAATACCAGATGATGAAACTATAGTAATTTCAACTAATAAAGGAGAACCGTTAGTTTACAAAGGAGATTCTTTAGCTGCACAAGCTTATAAAAACATAGTTGAAAGAATAGAAGGAAATGAAGTTGAACTTCTAAATTTAGAAGTTAAAAACGGATTTTTTGATAAGATTAAAAAGGCATTTAAGAGGGGATAATTATGGGATTATTTGATTTTTTTAGAAAAGAAAATTCTAAAGTGGAAGCAAAGAATAGGCTTAAGTTAGTTTTAATACAAGACAGGGCTATGCTACCTTCAGGAATGTTAGAAAATATGAGAGATGACATATTGGAAGTTTTAAATAAATATGTTGAAATAGATAAATCTAAGCTAAATATAGATATCTCGGCTTGTGAAGATGATCCCAGAAAAGTAGCTTTAGTAGCCAACATACCTATAATACAGGCAGCAAAAAGAGATAAAAAATAATAAAGTAATTTAGCCTTGACCTCAAAAATGAGTTAAAGGCTTTTTATTTTTTAGGGAGGAAGATTATGCAAAATACCAATAGAGTTTTTATGGTTAGACCTATAGCTTTTGGATTCAATGCTGAAACAGCCGTAAATAATTACTATCAAACAAACGATAAAACTATTTCACCAGAATACATACAACAATTAGCTTTAAATGAATTTAATAATTTTGTTAAAGTTTTGGAAAATGAAGGTGTAGAAGTAAATGTTATAGAAGATACAATGGAACCTCATACTCCAGATAGTATTTTTCCTAACAACTGGTTTTCTACACACGAAGAAAATAAATTAATATTGTATCCAATGTATGCAGAAAACAGAAGGTTAGAGAGAACAGAAAAAATTTTTAACGAAATAAAGCTAGAAAAAAATAAAGTAGAAATTTTAGATTTAACTAATTTTGAAAATAGAAACATATTTCTTGAAGGAACAGGAAGTATGGTGCTGGATAGGTCTAATAAAAAAGCTTACGTTTGTCTGTCTGAAAGAGCAAATGAAGAAGTTTTAGATTATTTTTGTGAAAAAACAGGTTTTAAAAAAATAGCTTTTCACGCCTTTCAAAATCACGATATAGGTAGAAAACCTATATATCATACAAATGTTATGATGTCCATAGGAGAAAAATATGCAATAATTTCCCTAGACACTATAGATGATATAAGAGAAAGAGAAAAGGTTGTTAATTCTTTAAAAGAAGACGGTAAAGAAATTATAGAAATTAGTGAAGAACAGGTAAAAAACTTTCTTGGAAATACACTTGAATTAAATTCGAAAAATGGGAAGATATGTGTTATGTCTAAAACTGCATATCTATCATTAAATGAAAATCAAAAAAAGGAAATAGAAAAATATAATAAAATAGTTAGTGTATCAATACCAACTATAGAAAAATATGGTGGAGGATCAGCTAGGTGCATGTTAGCTGAGTTATTTATTTAAAAATTAACTAGTTAGGGGACGTATATGTTTTTACCAACAACTAAAGAAGAAGTGAAAAAACTTGGTTGGAATAGTCTTGATGTAATTATGGTGTCAGGAGATACATACGTAGATTCATCTTATAATGGTTCGGCAATCATAGGGAAGTGGTTGTTAAAACATGGTTTTAAAGTGGGAATAATAGCTCAACCAGATACAGAAAGTGAAAAAGACATAACAAGATTGGGAGAACCAAATCTTTTTTGGGCTGTCTCTGCCGGGTGTGTAGATTCTATGGTTGCTAATTATACGGCAACTAAAAAGAAAAGAAAAAATGATGATTTTACACCGGGTGGAATAAATAATAAAAGACCAGACAGAGCAACCATAGTTTATACTAACTTAATAAAAAGATATTTCAAAGGTAGTAAAAAATATATAGTCTTGGGAGGAATAGAAGCAAGCCTCAGAAGAATAGCACATTATGATTATTGGAGCAACAGTATAAGAAGACCAATAATTTTTGATGCAAAAGCAGATATAGTATCATACGGCATGGGAGAAAAATCTATGCTAGAACTTGCTATAAAAATAAAAAATAATCAGGACTGGAAAAATATAAGAGGAATATGTTACATAGACAAAAATAAAAGGGATGGTTACGAAGAATTAGAATCTTTTGAAGATTGTGCAAATTCTAAAGAAAAATTTATAAATGCTTTTAATAAATTCTATGTAAATTGTGATCCTATAACCGCAAGTGGACTTGTACAAAAATGTGGAGATAGATATTTAATACAAAATCCGCCCAGCGAAAACTTTACTACTGAAGAACTTGATGAAATATATTCTATGGATTTCGAAAGAGATGTACATCCATACTATAAAGTTATGGGAAAAGTTAAGGCTATGGATACAATAAAAAATTCTGTTACTACTCATAGAGGTTGTTATGGAGAATGCAATTTTTGTGCAATAGCTGTTCATCAAGGTAGAACTGTGGTATCAAGGAGTTCAAGTTCTATAGTTGATGAAGTGAAAATGATAGCTTCTAAAAAAGATTTTAATGGATATATATCTGACGTAGGGGGTCCTACTGCAAATATGTATGACATAGAATGTAAAAAAAAATTAAAACATGGATCATGTACACATAAAAGATGTCTTTACCCTAAAAAATGTCCTATGCTTAAGTGTAATCACGAAAATCAAATACAACTTTTGAATAGGTTGAACAGCATAGAAAATATAAAGAAAATTTTTATAGCGTCCGGTATAAGATACGATATGATACTTGATGATGCTAATTACGGTGAAGAATACCTAACAAACATAATTAAAAATCATATATCTGGTCAGATGAAAATAGCACCGGAACATACGGAAGATAAAATTCTATCTCTTATGGGAAAAGATGGAAAGTATAAATTAACTGAATTTAAAAATAAATTTTATGAGATTAATAAAAAATTAGATAAAAAACAGTTTTTGACATATTATCTTATAGCAGCTCATCCAGGTTGTGAGGAAAAACATATGTATGATCTAAAAAAATATATACATTCAGAATTAAAGACGAATCCGGAACAGATACAGGTATTTACGCCTACACCTTCAACTTATTCTACACTTATGTACTATACGGAACAAGATGTATTTAATAATAAAAAATTATTTGTAGAAAAAGATAATGGTAGAAAGCAAAGACAAAAAGATGTAGTTTTATCTGTTAACAAAAATAACATGTGGAGGAAAAAATGAAACCTATAGTAGCCATAGTTGGTAGACCCAATGTTGGGAAATCTACTTTATTTAATACGCTAGTTGGAAGCAACGTAGCAATAGTTGACGACACTCCTGGAGTAACTAGAGATAGACTTTACAGAGACACTGAATGGAGCGGATCAGATTTTGTTTTAGTAGATACTGGAGGATTGGAACCTAGAAATAATGATTTAATAATGTCTAAAGTTAAAGAACAGGCAGAAGTAGCTATGAATGAGGCCGATGTTATTTTATTTGTTGTAGATGGTAAAGGTGGACTTAATCCTCTTGATGAAGAAATAGCTTACATACTTAGAAAAAAAAATAAACCTGTCATTCTATGTGTAAATAAAATAGATAACTATTTTGAACAGAAAGATGAAATTTACGATTTTTGGTCTTTAGGATTTGAGCATTTGGTACCAATTTCTGCAGCACATAAAGTAAATTTAGGGGACATGCTTGACCTTGTAGTTGAAATAATAGGCGAGCTTGATATAATTGAAGATGAAGAAGATATATTAAAACTTGCGATAATAGGAAAACCTAATGCTGGAAAATCTTCTCTTGTAAATAAATTATCTGGTGAAGAAAGAACAATAGTAAGTGATATAGCTGGAACTACAAGAGATGCTATAGATACAATGATAAGTTATAAAGACAACAGATATATGATAATAGATACTGCTGGTATTAGAAGAAAATCAAAAATAGAAGAAAGTCTTGAGTATTATTCAGTATTAAGAGCATTAAAAGCTATTAAGAGAGCAGATGTTTGTATACTTATGTTAGATGCAAAAGAGGGACTTACTGAACAGGATAAAAGAATAGCTGGTATAGCTGCGGAAGAACATAAACCTATAATAATAGTTATGAACAAGTGGGATCTTGTTGAGAAAAAAAATAATACAATGAAAGAAAAAAAAGAAGAAATTTACAACGAGCTACCATTTTTATTTTATGCACCTATAGAATTTATTTCGGCATTAACTGGACAGAGGACAACTAACATACTTGATCTATCAGATAAAATATACGAAGAATATACAAAGAGAATATCGACTGGACTTTTAAATAACGTATTAAAAGACGCAATAATTATGAATATGCCACCAACAAGAAAAGGAAGAGTTATAAAAATAAACTACGCCACTCAAGTTTCAGTTGCCCCTCCTAAATTCGTTCTTTTCTGTAATTATCCGGAGCTTATACATTTTTCTTATGCCAGATACATAGAAAATAAATTTAGGGAATCATTCGGATTTGACGGCAGTCCTATAGTAATCAATTTCGAAAAAAAGAACGATTAAAAATTATAAGATAACTTTATATTTGAGGAGGCAAAATGCACGATATATGGAATCCTTGGCACGGATGTATAAAGTGTAGCGAGGGCTGTGAAAATTGTTATATGTATTTTTTAGATAGGCTACGAGAAAAAGATGGGGCATATATTTATAAAACGAAAACTAAATTTAATTACCCATTACAAAAAACAAAAAATGGAGAATATAAAATTAAAAGTGGAGAATTAATAAGAGTTTGTATGACTTCGGACTTTTTTTTAGAAGAAGCTGATGAGTGGAGAGATGAAGCTTGGAACATCATCAGAATTCGAAGTGATGTAAAATTTTTCTTGCTTACCAAACGTCCACATAGAGTTAAAAATTGTCTTCCAAAAGATTGGGGCGATGGGTGGGAAAATGTATTTTTTAATGTAAGTTGTGAAAACCAAAAAAGAGCTGACGAACGCATACCGGTATTACTTGAATTACCTTTTAAACACAAAGGAATTATGT
>JAEWEF010000073.1 GCA_023389595.1 Fusobacteriota bacterium | reverse complement strand
TTATCTAAATTTAATGTAGATTTCATAACAATACATGCAAGCGGTGGAAAAGAAATGATGCGTTATGCCAAAAAAGCTCTTAAAGATACTAACAATACAAACACAAAATTATTAGCAATAACTCAATTAACTTCTACGACTAAAGATATGTTAAATAACGAACAGAACATAAATGGAGAAATAATAGATTCAGTAATAAGATACGCTAAAAATGCTAAAGAAAGTTTAGTGGATGGTGTCGTATCTTCTGTATGGGAAACACAGGAAATAAAAAAATATTTAGGAAGTGATTTTTTAGTAGTAAATCCGGGAATAAGACTGCCAGAAGAAAGCCATGGAGACCAAAAAAGAGTTGCTTCACCGTCCGAGGCAAATAAGCTTGGAGCAGATTATATAGTTGTTGGAAGATCAATAACTGCAAGTGAAAATCCTTTCGAAAAATATGTGGAAATTATTAGAATGTTTAGAGGAGAAATAAATGAAAAATAAAGAAATAGCTGAAGCGTTAATAAAAATAAAGGCTGTAGAGTTAAGACCGAATAAAAATGATTGGTTTACTTGGGCATCTGGAATAAAATCTCCAATATACTGTGATAACAGATTAACATTATCATACCCAGAAATTAGAAAAAAAATTGCCATTTCAATTGCAGAAATTATAAAAAATAATTATGATGAAGTCGAATGTATAGCTGGAACAGCTACCGCAGGTATACCACACGCCGCTTGGATAAGTGATGTTTTGAATTTGCCTATGATATATGTTAGGTCTTCAAATAAGGATCATGGAAAAAATAATCAGATAGAGGGAAGAGTGGAAGTTGGTAAAAAAGTTGTATTAATAGAAGATTTAATTTCTACTGGTATATCTTCTGTGAACGCCGCACTAGCATTAAAAGATGCCGGAATTGAAATTCTTGCAGTAATATCCATATTCAATTATAACCTTGCTAAAGCCGAAGAAAATTTTAAGAAAAATAATATAAAATATGAGAGTTTAACAGATTATGATACACTTATGGAAATTTATAACTTGAGCGAAGAAGAAAAAAAATTATTGACTGAATGGAGAAATAATTTATAAAAAAAAGGCATTAATTAATGCCTTTTTATTTTTTAAGTTTATTGACAGCAACTTGCTTTTGCTTCTTTTAGAGCCTCTTTTGCAAGTTCTTTATATTGTTGAGTTGCGTGAGTAGCTCCAACTATAGTGTCAATTTTATCAGGATCTTGAGTTGCGATTAAACTTTCAGCAAATTTTTTAGTGAATAAGTTAAAATCAATATTAGATGCAGCCATCCATTTTTGGTTGTACTCGACATCTTTAGCTTTATCCACACCTTTATCATTTTTGTTTGTTAAAATTGCGTCAACAATTTTACCGTCTTTTACCACTATGCTTATTTCACTAGTCCAAACTATATCTTTTTTAGGTTTAGATACGTTTTTAGTATAAGTACCATCTTTAAAAGCAGCAAAAGCAGCAGAAGAAATAATTAGAGATAATAATAAGAATTTTTTCATAAAATTTACACTCCTCTTTTATTTTTTAGATTGCACTTCTTATTATAAACTAGCTATCACAAAAATTCAACAAAAATTTTATATTTTAAACAAAACACTATATTTAAGTACATATTAAGTTAAAAAATATGCACTAATTTTTGTTACAAAAATAAAATCTTTCATAATTAAAACTTTTTTTATAGACATAAAAAATATTGATTTTTTTTATTTGACTTATAAAATTCAATGTGCTAGTATTACCAATATGTAGTATAAAAAATATAAAAATATAACTATATATAGTATTTGGAGGGAAAAATGGTTAAAATTTATGGTAAAGAAAATTGTGGAAGATGTGTTAGTTTAAAAAATATGTTGCTTGATAAAAAAATCGACTTTGAATACATAGAAGATATAAAAACTTTAATGATGGTAGCAAGCAAGGCAAGAATAATGTCTGCTCCAGTTGTAGAAATGAACGGGTCAGTTTATTCTATGGAAAAATTTTTAGAGGTGATCTAATATGTCTCTTGAAAAAAGAAAGGTAATAAACAGAGCCGGAGACATAGAATTTTTAGATATAGAAAAAATAAGAGAAAAATTAATCAGAGCTTGTAAAGATTTAGAAGTAAATATGGTAGAGCTTGAAAGTAATATAGATTCAATATACGAAGAAAATATTACCACAAAAAAAATACAGGCCTCACTAATAAATGCAGCCGTTTCTATGACTTCTTTTGAAGAAAGTGACTGGGCATTCGTAGCCGGAAGACTTTTAATGATGGAAGCCGAAAGAGAAGTTTATCACGCAAGAGGATTCTCTTATGGTAATTTACTTTCTACAATAAAAAATTTAGTCGAATTAAAACTTTATGACGAAATTTTACTAAAATACACAGATGAAGAGATAAATAAATTAAATGAATATATAGATCCAGAAAGAGATATGGTATACGACTATGCCGGTGCAAATATGCTAGTTAATAGATATTTGGTAAAACATAAAGGAAAAACTTACGAATTACCTCAAGAAATTTTTATGGTAATATCTATGATGCTTGCGGTAAACGAAGAAGATAGAGTAAAGGTTGCGACAGAACTTTATGAAGCTCTTTCTCTTAGAAAATTATCACTTGCAACACCAATACTTGCAAATTTAAGAATACCTAACGGCAGTCTTTCTTCTTGCTTTATTACGGCAATAGATGATAACATAGAATCTATTTTTTATAATATAGATTCAATTGCAAAGATAAGTAAAAATGGCGGAGGAGTAGGAGTAAATATTTCAAGAATTAGAGCAAAGGGTTCTCTAGTTAACGGATATTTTAACGCAAGTGGTGGAGTTGTACCTTGGATAAGAATAATAAATGATACGGCTGTTGCGGTAAACCAACAGGGTAGAAGAGCCGGAGCCGTTACTGTTGCACTTGACACTTGGCATCTTGATATAGAAACTTTCCTTGAACTGCAAACTGAAAATGGGGATCAGAGAGGTAAGGCATACGATATTTATCCGCAGGTAGTTTGCTCAAATCTTTTTATGAAAAGAGTGGAAGAAAATCTTGAGTGGACACTTTTTGATCCGTATGAAATAAGACAAAAATATCAAATTGAATTGTGCGAACTTTATGGAACGGAGTTTGAAGAATTTTATGAAAAAATAGAATCGGACGAGGAGCTAAAAATAAAAAAAATTGTGAGTGCTAGAGAACTTTTTAAAAGTATAATGAAAACTCAGTTAGAAACTGGTATGCCATACATATTTTTCAAGGATAGGGCAAACGAAATGAACCATAATTCTCATGAGGGTATGATAGGAAATGGAAATCTGTGTATGGAAAGCTTTAGTAACTTTAGTCCGACGGTAGACTTTAAAGAAAATCAAGATGGAAATAAATCTATCAGAACGAATGAATTGGGAGAAATACATACTTGTAATTTGCTTTCTTTAAACCTTGCAGAGATAACGGACGCTGAAATTGAAAAATATG
>JAEWEF010000016.1 GCA_023389595.1 Fusobacteriota bacterium | reverse complement strand
ACTCTGCTATTTTTTCTTCCGTATCGGCAATAGCTTTGTCCAATCTTTTTTGAAAATCTTCGTACTTATTAAGTAAGTTTTTAAATTCTTTTCTGTGCCATCTAATTTCAGACTCTCTTTTTAATTTTGCTACCATGTCATCTCTATTCACTCTTTTAGATTGAAATTCAGCAAGTTTTGCTTTTAGAGTTTCTCTTTCTGTTATAAACTCATTTAATTTTTGGTATTCTTTTTGTTGAAGATCTTGGAACTCTTGTTCTATGTTCCAAATATCGCCTATCACTTCTTCACTTGCTGCAAATGAAAAAGATGAGATAGTTGCTAATCCTAGCATAAAAATTAAAAACTTTTTCATATTTCTCCTCCATTAAAAATTTTTTTATTTTTTATTTTTTTGTAAAAATTGTAAATTAAATATTTTTAACAATTAACATACTTTGCTGATTATAAATTATACTATATATAAATTATAGATTTCAAGTATTTTTTGTATTCAAAACGACAAATAAACTAACAGTTTATTTTTCATACTTTATTGAAATAGTGATTTTTAAGTTATATACAATTATTATTTAAGTGATATTAAAATTAATATTTTTTGTTTAATTTGTAAACGAAAAATAAAAAAGTTAAAATTTCTTAAAGATTTTTTTTAAACATTTAATGGAGAAAATAAAAAAGTTCTGGATAAATCCAGAACTTTAAAATTTTTTTAATTAGTTTCCAGCTCTTAATTGTTCAATTTTTTGGAAGTCGCTTATAATTTTTCTTTGTTCTTCCATTTCTTTTTCTAATTTCTTTAAAGTAGCTTCATATTTTTTTGCTAAATCTTGATATTCAGATTTGTAGAATCTAGTGTCAGCTTGAGCTTTTAACATTTCTATTCTTTGAGTTAAAGCTGCATAAGTTTGTTCATTTTGTTGTAAAGCTGCGTAAGCAGATTGAGCTTGAGCTTTTTCTTCGTTGAATCTTTGTTGTTCTTGATTTGTTAAAGTGCTGAATTCTGATTCTAATGCTTGAAGTTCGCTGATTAAGTCTGAGTTAGCGAAAGCTCCAGCAGATAATACTAAACATAACATAACTAAATATTTTTTCATCTCTACCTCCAAAAATTTTTAATTTACATACTTCTTGTTTATACATTATATCAAAATTTTTGTAAATTTCAACTTTTTTTATATTTATCCTCCGAGATAAGCTTTTTTTACTTCGTTATTATTCATAAGATCTTTTGCCGACCCTTCCATAATTATTTTTCCCGTTTCAAGCACGTAAGCTCTGTCAGAAATAGAAAGAGCCATATTGGCATTTTGTTCTACAAGCAATATTGTAGTTCCCATTTCTTTGAGCTGTTTGATAACTCCAAAAATTTCTTTTACAAAAAGTGGTGAAAGTCCCATAGACGGTTCATCAAGTATTAAAAGTTTAGGTCTTGCCATAAGTGCTCTCCCCATAGCAAGCATTTGTTGTTCCCCGCCAGATAGAGTTCCAGCCAACTGATTTTTTCTTTCCGACATTCTCGGAAAAATTTTATAAAATTCCGATCTATCTTTTTCTTTATTTTCTGCCGTATCTTTAATGGTGTACTGACCAAGTTTTAAATTATCCTTAACTGCAAGTTGGGAAAAAATTCTTCTGCCCTCAGGAGATTGTGAAATACCAAGTTTACAAATGTTATGAGCTCTTTCCTTGCTAATATCTTTTCCCTCAAAAATTATACTTCCCTCTTTTGCTCTGATTAAACCTGAAATGGTTTGCAAGGTAGTAGTTTTTCCTGCACCATTTGCTCCTATTATAGATACAACTTCTCCCTTGTTAACATGAAAAGAAATTCCTTTTAAGGCGTGTATATTGTCATAAAAAACGTGTAAATTTTTTATTTCTAACATGCTCATTATACAGCCTCCTTCCCTAGATATGCTTCTACAACTCTAGGATTATTTATTACTTCCGTAGGAACTCCGCTATCTATAACAACTCCGTGATCTAGTACTACAAGTCTTTCACATATACCTAAAACTAATTTCATATCGTGTTCTATAAGTAAAATTGATATATTAAATTTATCTCTTATCAATTTTATCATTTTCATTAAATCTTCCGTTTCTGTCGGATTCATTCCAGCTGCCGGTTCGTCTAGCAATAAAATTTTTGGATTTGTTGCCATAGCTCTTGCTATTTCTAATTTTCTTTGTGAACCGTAAGGTAAATTTCCAGCATGAACATTAGCAAATTTTTCAAGATTAAATATTTCTAATAATTTCATCGCTTTTTCTTTAGCTTCTCTTTCTTCTTTCCAAAAATTTGGAAATCTTAACATTCCTGTTAAAAAATTATATTTCATATTATAATTTTGAGCTACTACAACATTATCTAAAACTGACATATATTTAAATAATCTTATATTTTGAAATGTACGGGCAAGACCTTTTTTTACTAGTTGAGCCGTATCGCATTTATTTATATTTTCTCCATCTAAAAAATAATCTCCACTAGTTTGAGAATAAACCCCAGTTAAAATATTAAAAACTGTAGTTTTCCCTGCACCATTAGGTCCTATTAAACCTATCAGTTCTCCCTGTTTTATTTCTAAATTAAAATTATCTACGGCCTTTAAAGCTCCAAATTCTATACATATATTTTTGGCTTTTAATAAAGTTTTATTTTCCATACTTATCACCCAGTATTTTTTTTAAAATTTTACTGATTTGAAATTCTTCTCTTCCTAATAATCCCTGTGGCCTAAATATCATCATTCCAATTAGTATAAGTGGATATATTATCATTCTGTATTCTGCAAAACTACGAAGAGCTTCAGGTAAAATAGTTAAAATTATAGCCGCCATAATTGCACCAGTAAAACTTCCCATTCCACCAAGAACAACCATTACCAATATATTTATAGAATAATTATAATCAAATTGTTTTGCTCCTAAAACTCCTATATTATGAGCATATATTCCTCCTGCCATACCTGCAAACATAGCAGATAAAGCAAACGAAAAAGTTTTATAAAAAGTCGTGTTAATTCCTGATGCCTTACTTGCTAGTTCATCTTCTCTTATTGCCAGTACTGCTCTACCGTGTCTACTAGTCATAATAGAATACATTGCTATCACTGATAAAACTGTAATAAAATATATTAACGAAAAATTATTAAAACGAGGTATGCCGTTTAATCCTTGTGCACCACCAGTAAAAGAAAAATATTCTATAAGTACTCTTATTATTTCTCCGAATGCAAGAGTTATTATTGCAAGATAATCTCCGTTCAATCTGAGTGCTGGTATACCTATTACTATTCCAATTATTCCTGCAACTATTCCTCCTAAAAGTATGGCAACTAAATATCCGGAAACACCTGAAAGTATTGCGTTTTTTGTAAGTAATGCTGCAGTATATGCACCTATTGACATGAACCCTGCATGTCCAAGTGTAATTTGTCCCAAACAACCAACAGTTATATTTAGACTTGTAGCAAGAATTATATTTATAAAAATTAGTATAAGTATTCCAGTTTGATATCTACTTATAATTCCAGATTTTACTAAAAATAGTAAAGCGAAGTATAACAGTGCTAGCAATATATATGTTGCCATATAATTTATTTTTTTATTTTTCTCCATTACACTTTCTCCTTCACATTTTTACCTAAAATACCTGTAGGTTTTACAAGTAATGCAACTATTAATATCAGGAAAACAAAGGCATCTGCCAACCTAGATGACAGATAAGCCCTTGTTAAACTTTCAACTATACCTAATATAAATCCTCCTAAAACGGCTCCGGGTAAAAGTCCTATTCCACCAAGTACTGCAGCTATAAACGCCTTTATCCCAAGCATAGAACCCATTAAAGGTTGTATTTGTGGATATGCAGACACATATAATACCGACCCAACAGCTGCAAGAGCACTTCCTATTGCAAAAGTTAATTGTATAGTTTTGTCAACATTTATACCGACAAGTTTTGCTGCTCCATAATCTTGACTAGTAGCTATCATAGCCTTGCCATACTTTGTTTTTTTCATAAAAAGTTCTAATAAAATTGCAAGAATTGCAGTCACTGCTATTGTAACAATTGCTCCAAAACTGACATTCATTCCAGCTATTTTTATAGAATTAACAGAAAAAACTTTTGGAAA
>JAEWEF010000021.1 GCA_023389595.1 Fusobacteriota bacterium | reverse complement strand
TCAGATATAGATGAGGGAGCAGATTTTGTTATGGTAAAACCTGCAATGTCGTATTTGGATGTTGTAAAAACTGTTTCGGACAACACTTGTTTACCTGTGGTAGTTTACAATGTTAGCGGAGAATATTCTATGGTTAAGGCTGCGGCACAAAACGGTTGGATAGATGAACAAAAAATTGTTTTGGAAATGATGCATGCGTTTAAGAGAGCAGGAGCTGATATAATAATTACTTATCACGCAAAAGATATAGCGAAGTGGATAAAAAAATAATGGAGTGAATATGAAACTTTTAAAATCTAAAAATATTTATAAAAAAGCTGTTGAAATAATTCCTGGTGGAGTTAATAGTCCTGTTAGGGCTTTTAAGTCTGTTGACAGAGATTTTCCAATTTTTATAAAAAAGGGTAGCGGTTCAAAAATATACGACGAAGACGACAACGAATACATAGATTATATTTGTTCTTGGGGGCCTCTTATATTAGGACACAATCATAAAAAAGTTTTGAGTGGAGTAAGAGAAGTTATAGAGTGTGGTAGTTCTTTTGGATTACCAACAAAAATCGAAAAAGATTTAGCTGAAATTATAATTAGAATAGTTCCAAACGTGGATAAAGTTAGATTGACAAGTTCTGGAACAGAAGCTACCATGTCGGCAGTTAGACTTGCAAGAGCATATACAAAAAGAAATAAAATTTTAAAATTTAGTGGTTGTTATCACGGCCATTCAGATGCACTCTTAGTAAGTTCAGGCTCGGGGTTATTGACCGATGGCTATCAAGATAGTAACGGAATAACTGACGGTGTTTTGAAAGATACTATCATCTGTAATTTTAATGATGAGCAAGAGCTAAAAAAAATTTTAGAAAAAAAAGATGTGGCTTGCGTAATAGTTGAACCCATACCAGCAAATATGGGAGTAATAGAAACTGAGAAAAGCTTTCTTAAAAAAATTAGAGAACTTTGTGATAAAACTGGAACACTATTAATTTTTGATGAAGTAATAAGTGGATTCAGAATTGCACTTGGAGGTGCACAGGAATATTATGGAGTTTCGGCAGATATAGTAACATTCGGAAAAATTATAGGTGGTGGTTATCCAGTTGGAGCTTTTGCAGGAAGAAAAGAGATAATGGATATGATAGCTCCAATCGGAAGAGTATATCAAGCTGGAACTTTGTCTGGAAATCCAGTTTCAGTAAGAGCGGGATACGAAACTTTAAAAATTTTAGAAAAAAATAAAACGAAAATATACGATGAATTAGAAATAAAAACTAAAAACCTAGTTGAAGAAATAAAAAAACTTTCAAAAAAACACGGAGTAAAAATTTGTGTAAATAGAGTTGGCTCTCTTTTTACAATATTTTTTAATGATGGTAGCAAGGTAAAAAATCTGGATGATGCAATCAAGAGTGATACTAAAAAATTTTCATGTTACTTCAATACTATGATAGAAAATGGAATAGTTGTTCCTCCGTCTCAATTTGAAGCTCATTTTGTATCGCTAGCTCATACTAAAAAGGATATAGAAAAAACTATTGCTGTCATAGAAAAGGCCTTTATTAATATAAAAAATATGAAGTAGAAAATTATATTATTATTAAAAACAGTCGTATATTTGCAAAATAAAAAAAAATATGCTATTGTAAGTGCATAGTACTAATTATTTAAAATGTACGAGGAGGTAAAAAATGAAAAATTTAAAAATAGCTTTAATAGGAGCGGCAATTTTAATTTCTGGACAAGCTTTTGCAGAAGGAGTTTTAGACAAATATGAAAAGGCTGCAAAAGACTATGGGAAATTAGATTTCAGCGTTATGCAAAATTTTGACGAAGACGCTTATTTAGATGTAAATTTTGCAGGATCAAGCAATAAAGAAAAATCATTAAGATATATTAACGGAGCAAAATTAGGAGTTAACCTTACACTTGGAGACGAAACAAGAGCAGGAGCTTTTGTTGAATACGATAGAGGAGATATAGAGGGATTTGCTCTAGGAGCTCAAGCAAGATATAAAATTTTTAATGCTTTTGCTAGATACAGACAATCTAACCCTGACGGTTACGTGTCAAAATCAAATTTTGATGCTTATCTTGGTGTGGGACAAAATTTTGAGTTGGAAGACGGAATAAATCTTTATGCTGAGGCAGGAGCTTTTGCAACTTGGACTCCAGAAAAACAAATAGGCAAGGCCGAAGATGTAATTCTTAACAAGGACGGAAAAGTTAGAGGGGGAATTTTAGGTTCTGCTAAAGTGAGTTTCTATGAAGAAACTTATGGACTTGATGTTTATGGAAAATTACAAGCGAAGTTAACTCTTAAGGACGAATATAAAGTTCAAGACGGAGCTGGAAAAGTAAGTGTTAATACTAGAAATTCTGGAATTTCTTTTAACGGTGGAGTAGGGTTCACTAAAGAAATTGCTGATGGAATTAAGGCGGGAGCAGAAATTAATTACAGCCCTATCAGAGGACTTGGAGCAACAACAAAAATTTCTTTCGATTTATAATTTAACAATTTAAAAATTTTGCACCTAATTTTTAGGTGCAATTTTTTTTCAATATGTTATAATAAATCAAAAAGGAAAAAAATGAATAAATTATTTTTACCCTTGTTCGTGGATTTAGAAAATAAAAATGTGCTTATAGTTGGTGGTGGAAATGTTGCTTTCAGAAAAGCAAAAACTTTTTTGAGGTACGGGGCAAATGTTACTGTTATTACAAAAGATAGGCGTGCAGATTTTTCGAATTTAGAAAAAACATTTAACAATTTAAAAATTTATGAAAATACATTTTTTAGTGAAACTATGCTGGAAAAAGTTTTTTTAGTCGTAACTGCTACCGACGATGTGAGTGAAAATGATAGAATAGTAAAACTTTGCAAAAATGCAAACGTGTTAGTAAATAATGCTAGCTCTAAGTTAAATTTAGATGTTAGGATGTGTAGTATTTATGAAGATGATGAGTGTCAGATTGGAATTTCTGCGTATGGAAATCCAAATAAATCAAAACAATTAAGAGAAAAAATAAAATTTTTATTAAAAGGAGAAGATAATATGAAAAGAGTAATTAGTACACCAAATGCACCATCTGCAATAGGACCTTATTCACAAGCTATTGAAGCTAATGGAGTTCTTTATGTTTCTGGGCAAGTTCCTTTCGTACCTGAAACTATGGAAATAGTTGAAGGAGGAGTTGAAGCTCAAACAAAACAATCTTTAGAAAATGTTGGAGCTATACTTAGAGGAGCTGGCTACGATTTTAAAGATGTAGTTAAAGCAACAGTATTTATTAAAGATATGAACGATTTTGCAAAAATAAATGCAGTTTATTCTGAATATTTAGGTGAAGTGAAACCTGCAAGAGCTTGCGTTGAAGTTGCAAGATTGCCTAAAGATGTTTTAGTTGAAATTGAAGTTATAGCTACTAAATAATTGATTAAATAAAAAGCCACTAGTTTTAGTGGCTTTTTTTAATTTTGTTATTTATTATTTTTTAGTTTTTGTGTTAGTTTTAGTATTAGTTTTGTTGTTATTATTTGTAGCCGGAGCAGTAACTGCATTAGGATCGGCTAAAAATACTTGTAGCACCCATAAAGGCTCTTTAATTTCTGGAACAGAAAATTGAGCGTAGTATGCGTCGTGGGCAACAACGTTAATTAAAGCACCTTTTTGTATAGCACCAGCTTTATCAGCTTTTAATAGACTATCAAAAAAAGTGTTAAAACCTTTTTCGTCATTATTTTTTAAGAAAGTCAAGATTTTGTGAGCATCGTCATGGTTAGTGACTATAAATGTATCTTCAGTAACTATTGCAGGAATAG
Source organism: Fusobacteriota bacterium (assembly GCA_023389595.1). Classification (GTDB taxonomy): domain Bacteria; phylum Fusobacteriota; class Fusobacteriia; order Fusobacteriales; family Fusobacteriaceae; genus Fusobacterium. The sequence continues at coordinate 3,135 of JAEWEF010000021.1, read as the reverse complement.
GTGTTGGTAATTTAGTTATTTGCTTTTCATTTACTACAGCTTGATTTGTTTTCGCAGGAGTTGCCGCAAAAGATGTAGCAGAGAATAAAGCTAAAGTAAAAACCAAAGATAGCATAGTTAATAATTTTTTCATAATATAACCTCCAGTTTGTTAAATCATCTATCTTCATAGATAACACATTAAAGCACAAAAAGAATAAAAATTCAAGTTTATTTTATATATTATTATACTTAAAAACTTTTTTATAATAAAATAAAAAAGTTGACTAAATAAATCAAATATTATAAATTATTACTAGGAATATAATTTAATTAAAGATAGAAAGGTGGATAATATGCTTATCAGAAAAGAAATGACTATACCTGAAATTATCAAAAAATATCCAGAAACTTTAACAGTTTTTAAAAATTCTGGATTTAATGGGCTTGAACAACAAGAAGTCCTTGAAAAATTAAAGGATTTATCATTAGAAAAAATAATGGTTATAAAAAAAGAAGATGTAAATATTTTTATGGAAATGCTTGAACAATCAATAACTACAGTTGAAAAAGAAAAGGGAGAGGCAAAAATTTTAGGGCTTTTACCATGTCCTGTAAGAATACCTCTGCTTGAGGGATTTGAGAATTTTTTAGAAAAAAATAAGGATGTAAATATTGACTATGAATTAAAAGCTGCATCCGCAGGACTTGATTGGATAAAAGAAAGTGTAAGAAAAGATGAAAATGTTGATGATTTAGCGGATATGTTTATGTCGGCAGGTTTCGATCTATTTTTTGATAAAAAGTTAATCGGAAAATTTAAGGAACAAGGAGTTTTTAAAGATTTAACCGGCATAGAACATTATAATAAAGATTTTGAAAACGATGAAATTTCATTGAAGGATCCACATGGAGATTATTCTATGATAGCAGTTGTACCGGCAGTTTTCATAGTAAACCAAAAAGCTTTAAACGGAAGAAAAATACCTGAATCATGGGAAGACTTGTTAAAACCAGAATACGAAAATTCTGTTTCGTTACCTATATCAGATTTCGATTTGTTTAACTCTATACTTATACACATATATAAAATGTTTGGTATGGATGGTATAAAATCTCTTAGCAAAAATTTCTTATCAAATCTTCATCCAGCACAAATGGTTGAATCAACTGAGCCTCTTGTTACTATCATGCCGTACTTCTTTTCTAAAATGATACCTGAGGGTGGAATTAAAAAAGTTGTATGGCCTAAAGAGGGGGCAATAATTTCTCCAATCTTTATGTTGACTAAGGCTGATAAAAAAGAAGAATTGCAAAAAGTTATAGACTTTATGAGTGGGGCGGAAGTTGGTCAAATGATAGCGAGTCAAGGATTGTTTCCTAGCGTAAATCCCGATGTAAAAAATCCTACAACTGGAAAAAAATTCCAATGGGTTGGTTGGGATTTTATTTACTCAAATGATATAGGAGAAAAAATTGAAGAGTGTAAAAAAGTTTTTGAAGAAGGTGTGAAAAGATGAAATTAATAACAGTATCTGGACCGCCATCATCAGGAAAGACTTCTTTAATTTTAAAGGCCATGGAAAATTTTAAGGAAAAAAATTTAAAAGTTGGTATAGTAAAATTTGATTGTCTTTACACGGACGACGATATGCTATATAAAAAAGCGGGAATTTTAGTAAAAAAAGGACTTTCCAATTCAGTTTGTCCCGATCACTATTTTGCAAGTAATATAGAAGAAGTTACACAGTGGGGCATAGAAAATAATTTGGACTTGTTAATAACAGAAAGTGCAGGACTTTGCAACAGATGTTCACCTTATCTAAAACAAATAAAAGCAGTTTGTGTCATAGACAATCTAAGTGGTATAAATACTCCAAAAAAAATTGGACCTATGCTAAAGCTTGCAGATGTTGTTGTTATAACTAAGGGAGATATAGTTTCTCAGGCTGAAAGAGAAGTTTTTGCATCAAGGGTGCAAATGGTAAACCCAAAAGCTGACATAGTTCACGTTAATGGATTAACTGGTCAGGGAACTTATGAATTTTCAGAACTTGTTTTAGAAGAAAATGAAGAAATCAAAACTGTTCACGAAAGAAAATTGAGATTTCCTTTGCCTTCAGCAGTTTGCTCTTACTGCTTAGGTGAAACTAGAATAGGAGATAGCTATCAACTTGGAAATATAAGAAAGATAAATTTAGATAAATAATGAGGAGATTACGGAAGCGATGGATTTAGATTTATTAGATATACTTGGAGTTACTGAAGACAAGGTAAGTGAAGTAAAAATAGTTGCTGGATATAATAAGTACGGAGAAAAAGAAAACTTTGGAGAATTTACAATAAAATCTGGAGAAATAATTTCAATAGTTGGACCAACAGGTTCAGGGAAAAGTAGGTTGCTTGCGGATATAGAGTGGGGTGCTCAAGGGGATACTCCTACAAAGAGGTACATACTTGTAAATAATGAAGCCGTTGATAAAAAAAAGAGATTTTCACCAAGTTATAAACTTGTTGCACAGCTTTCTCAAAATATGAATTTTGTAATGGACCTAACAGTAAAAGAATTTATCGACTTGCACGCTGAAAGCAGAATGGTCTTGGATAGGGAAAATGTAATTGAAAAAATTTATAACTGTGCAAACGATTTGGCCGGCGAAAAATTTTCTATCAACACACCTGTTACAAGTTTGAGCGGCGGGCAATCGAGAGCTTTGATGATAGCCGATACGGCAATACTTAGTAAGTCACCAATAGTTTTGATAGATGAAATTGAAAATGCAGGCATAGACAGAAAAAAAGCTTTGGAACTTTTGATAGGAAATAATAAAATTGTTCTGATGGCAACTCACGATCCAATACTTGCACTTATGGGCGATAAAAGAATAGTGATAAAAAATGGTGGCATAGATAAAATAATAGAAATAACAGATGAGGAAAGAGCGATACTTGATAATTTAACGGAGCTTGATAACGTTGTGCAATCTATGAGAAATAAATTGAGATATGGAGAAAAACTAGATTTAGATTTTAAAATAATAAAAACAAAGTAAATATTTACATATTTAACTAATGTGATATAATTGAAAAAAATTTTTTTATAAAATAGTCAACAAAAATTAAAAAAAATAAAAACACTAGAAAATAAAAAAATTA
>JAEWEF010000018.1 GCA_023389595.1 Fusobacteriota bacterium | reverse complement strand
GAAGAACCACCAATAAACATAGCATCATAATTTATATCTGGTATATCTTGAGGTGCAGTTCCATGAATTAACTCATAATTATTTAAGTTAAATTTTCTTACATTATTTAATATATTTTCAATACCTTTTTCTTCTTTTTCTATAGCATAAACTTTACCTCTATTTAAATATGTTGCTGACTCTATTCCTATTGTTCCTGTTCCAGCACCAACATCAATAAGAATATCATCATCTTTCAACATTAACTTTGCTATAGATATAGCTCTTATTTCTTGTTTTGTCATAGGCAAAGTAGTTTTGGAAAACTCATTATCATAAATGTGCATAATTTTCTTCCTTTCTAATAACTAAAATATTCATATCAAAAGTTCTATTTAATTTTTCATAATTTTCTAATTTTTCTATAGTTATTTTTTCATTTTCGTACGAAAGATTTTCACCAACTATTATTTCTAAATTTCTATTACCATCTAAATATAAATTTTTAGCAATTTCATACGGAGTATTTTTACTGTCGGTTAGTAGAACAATACCTTCTATTTTATCGTCTTTTATTTGTGATAAATAATCAAAATGCTTACCATGTAAACTTGCCAATTTATAATTTTGCCAATTTAAAAATAATTTTGAAAACAAATATTGATAAGATGAAATTGAAGGATGTATCTCTACTAGTTTTTTTTCAAAATGTTTTAAAATATATGGTACTATACTGTAAAATCCTGTATCACCCGAAACTAATACAGAAATTTTTTTATCCATATTATCCTTAATATAGTCTATCATTTTATCTAATTTAGAAATTATATATATTTTCTGATTTTCACCTATTTCACTTCTAAAGGCAGATAATTGCCTTTCACTTCCTATTAAAATATCTGAAGATTTTAATATATTTATAGAATTTATTGAAATATACTTTAAATTTCCAGGTCCTATTCCAACTAATTGAATTTTTTTCATAGATTTTCCTCATTTTTTATATTATTTAATAGAAATTTATAATTATCACTTTCTCCTATTATTTCATCCTTAAAAGAGAATATAGCAACTTCTACATCTATATCTGCTCTGGAATACTCTTTTATTTTTTTTGCAATTTTATTTGAAATGAAATTATAAAATTTTTTGTCAGTTATATACTCACAGGCCTCTTCTATTGTATTAGAATTCAAAATTTTTTGTATTGTTTCGGTAGGTTCATTTAGCAAAAAGGCATTGGATGCCATTATCTCAAATCTTGCATCAGCAACTCTACTATGAGTATTAAAAATTCCTCCTGCTATTTTTATACATTTAGATATGTGACCGATTAAAATAATTTTTTTGAATCCTAATTTAACTGCTGATTCTATCATAAAACCAACATAATTACTTATAACTACAGATTGCTCTGTGTTGATTCCTAATTTTGAAAAATATGATAAGCCATAATTACCAAAAATAAATATAACCCAATCTTTTCCTCCATCTTCTTTAATGACTTTTAATTCAGCAAACATAGATTTTTTTAATGCATCTTCACTCATAGGTTTAACTATGCCTGTTGTTCCTAATATAGATATCCCATTTAAAATTCCCATTTTAGGATTATAAGTTTTTAAAGCTACATCTTTACCTTCTGGTACAAAAATTATTATTTCTACTTTTTTATTTTCTTCAGTTAAATATTCTTCAACAACTTCATTTATCATTTTTAGTGGTCCAGGATTAATCGCTGATTTCCCAACTTCTACTTGCAATCCTTTTTTAGTTACTATTCCAACTCCTACTCCACCAACTATAGAACATTTATCAAAAAAATGAGCCTTATTATTTTTTTTCAATCTTTCTACAATTTTTACTCTTGCACATATACTTATACCGTTTGTAACGTCCGGATCATCTCCAGCATATTTTTTAACAAAAGCTAAAGCTCTATTTTTTTTTCTAATAACTTTTTCAATTTTGATAGAAATTTTTTCGTCGTTTAATGCATTAATATTTACTTTTTCACAAAAATTATTTTTTTTATTTAATGATAATATACATGCTTTTACTGCAGCAGCTGCACAACTACCAGTTGTATACCCATTTCTTAGTTCTTCATTTTCATTCATAAAAACTCCTAAAATTAGAACCCTTCTCTATCATAAATTTGATATATTATCCCATGCAATATAGAAACACCAACTGTGCTACCACCTTTTCTGCCGTTTATAGTTATGTACGGAACTCCAATTTTTTTAAATTCTTCTTTTGACTCAGCGGCTCCAACAAAACCTACGGGAACACCTATAACTAGTTCTGGTTTATTAATAATTTTATTTTCTATCATTTCTTTAAGTTGGTATAAAGCCGTGGGAGCATTTCCTATTATAAATATTTTTGTTTCTAAATCCTTCCCAGCTTTTTCCATACCTACTATAGATCTTGTTATTCCTCTTTTAGTTGCCTCTTCTATTACTTCTTTATCCGATACCAAACAGTAGGCCAAACATTTATATTTTTGTAATGCTGGTTTACTTAATCCGTTAACTATCATATTTGTATCACAATAAATTTTACATCCTTTTTTTAAAGCTTCTATTCCTTTCATTATTGGGTCGTTTATAAACTCAATCAAATCTGCATATTCAAAATCTGCTGTTGTATGTATTACTCTTTTTATTATTGGTATTTCATTATCTTTAAATTGTTTAATTTTTTCTCCTAATTCTTCAGTAATAATTTCAAAACTTCTTTTTTCTATACCAGAAGGAATTTTTATATATGACATTTTTACCTCCATTAACTTTCAATCATATTTTTTATAAATTCAATGCAACTATAAAAATGTAAGTGTGGATATCCTGCGTATATATTTTTTTCTTTAAAAATACACTTCCATTCTCTACCATCTTTTTTCATCGCTCTATATTCTCTTTTATCATCAAAAATATTTTCAATTTTAGAATAATGAAACTCATGTCCTCTTCCAATCAAATTACTTTTTTCATCTAATATATTAATATAACCAAACCTACCTATATCTAATTTTTTGGTCATTACTATAGAACATGGTATTATTCCAGCCATTTCATATTTTTTGTTATTAGTGTCAGTTAAAAATTTAGTTAGATACATAAATCCACCACATTCAGCATAAACTTTTGTACCATTTTTTATTTTTGATTTTAGATCTTCTATAATAGATAAATTAGAAGACAATTCTTCAAGATGTAATTCTGGGTATCCTCCTCCAAAATATATTAAATTTGCATCAGGAATTTTTTTATCATTGATTGGTGAAAAGTAACTTATCTCCATTCCCATCAATTCTAATAATTCTAAATTATCGTTGTAATAAAAACTGAACGCTTCATCCTTAGCTACGGACACTTTTTTACCTTTAAATATATTTTTGTAATTTCTTAAAAATTTTTCATTCTCTTTTAAAATATTTTCATTTATATTATTTTTTTCGGCAATGTTTAATAATGTTTCTATATCTATTGTTTTTGAAATTAACTCTTTTGTTAAATTTATTTTTTCTTTTAATTTATTTACTTCACCAGGTAAAACTAATCCTAGATGTCTACTTAAAAGTTCTATTCCAGAATTTTTCATCAAGTAACCTAAACATTTTACTCCAGTAAATTTCTCTATAGCTTCTTTTAAAATTTTGTAAGTTTTTTCACTACTTACATTATTTATTATTACTCCCTCTATTCTAACCCTTTTATCAAAATTAATATATCCTAAAACTTGAGCCGCTATGCTAGTGCTTTTCCCTATAGCATCTACTACTAATATTACAGGTATATCTAACACTCTAGAAAGATGGGCCGAACTATTATTTTCTAAGGAATTATCTATTCCATCATAAAGACCCATAACTCCTTCTATTATTGATATATCTTTATGATGTTTTAAAAAACTGTATTTAACGCCTATTTCTCCCATCATAAATAAATCTAAATTATAACTTTTATTTCCAGTAATTTTTTCATGAAAAGAAGTATCGATATAATCTGGTCCAACCTTGAATGGAGATACATTTTCTAATATTGACATAAGAGCCAGCGAAATAGTAGTTTTCCCTATGCCGCTATTTGTTCCAGCTATCATAAAAACTTTCATTTTTTACTCCCAAAACTTTTTTTAAACTGTTTAAAACTTTTATGTTATTTTCCCTATCTTTTATTGCTAACCTAATAAAAGTGTCATTTAAAAATTTAAAATTTTGTGCATCTCTTATTAGTATTCCTTCATTTATCATAAATTCTTTCAATTCTCTTGACTTAATAGAATTTAATTTTAATAAAATAAAATTAACATTAGTTTTATAAACTTTTATCCCTTTAATTTCTTTTAATTTATTATAAAAAAACTTCTTCTCTGCTTTTATCCAATCTTCAGTATTTTTTATATACATTTCATCTTTCAAAAGAAATACTCCCGCAAGATTTGCAAATAAATTTATACTCCAAGGTTCTTGCTTCTCTATCATTTTAGAAATTAAACGATTGTTGGATGATATTCCATATCCAAGTCTAAGTCCGGGTATAGCAAAAAATTTTGTTAGAGACCTCATAACAAATAGATATTCACTTTGGCAATAAGCAATAGTATTTTCTTTCCAATTTTCTGTGAAATCTATAAAAGCTTCGTCAACAAATAATATTGTTTTTTGATTTTCGCAGTAATTTAAAATTTCTTGTAAATGTTTTTTTTCTATTAATACACCTGTTGGATTATTAGGATTACATAATACAACTACATCATATAAATTATTTTTTATTGTTTCTAATAATTTATCTATATCTGGATAAAAATTATCACATTCTTTTAGCTCAAAAAAGTTTACATCTGCTTCAACTTCTATAGCGGCTTTTTCATATTCTAAAAAAGTTGGAGCTAATATTAGAACTTTTTTAGGTCTTATAACTCTAAAAAATGAAAAAAGTATTTCTATTCCTCCATTACCAACTACTACATTTTCAATTTGTAAATTATTATAATCAGATATAGATTTTCTTAAATCAATATAATTTATATCTGGATACTTACTAATATTTTCTATATTTTTTAAAATTATATCTTTAAATTTTTCACTGATTCCTAAAGGATTTATATTAGAGCTATAATCTAATTCTATTTTTCTTCCTTCTTTATCATATTTATAAATATTTCCACCATGTAAATCCATAAACTAATATCACCATCCCAATAGTAGAAGTAACATAAAGTAATTTTATAGATTTTTTAATATCTTCTATATCAAATTCTTTTGTTCTATTTCCTATCTTCATTTTTTCGTAAAATTTTCCAAAATATTTTATTCTTCCTCCAAATTGTAGTCCTAGTGCACCTGCGTATGCCGCTTCGGCATGACCAGAATTTATGCTGGCGTGATTCAGTCTATCTCTTATAAAAATTCTAAATGAATTTTTGTAGTCGTATCCTAATAAAAAAGCAGATATAGGAACTAATATGAATCCAGTTATTCTTGCAGGAATAAAATTTGCAATATCATCAATTTTTGCAGCTATTCTTCCAAAATATAAATATTTATCATTTTTATATCCTATCATAGAATCAAGAGTGTTTATAGCCTTATATGTCATAGCAAAAGGTAATGATAAAGATACATCTCCTACAATAAAAAAACTTCCTAAAACTGCATAGAAAATTGGAGAAATTACACCGTCTACTGTATTTTCACTTATAGTTTCTATAACGCTCATTATTATTTGTTGTTTATTCATATCTTCTGTATCTCTTGAAACCAAGTAAGATAATTTTTTTCTGGCATCTTCCAGTTTATTTTCTTTTAATATATTATAAACTTTTTTACCCTCATTGGATAAACTTTTAATAGAGAGTGTAGTGTATAAAAAATATATTTCTAAAGAGTAATGAACTTTAGTTATAAAAAAACTGAGAAAAAAAGTGATAACTAATACCAAAAAAACTAAAATACCTCCAGATAAAAGCTTATTTTTCATTCTATAAAATATTTTTTCTAAATTAGAAATTAAAAACCCTATAAATTGCACAGGATGATATATAAAATGAGGATCACCAAAAAATAGATCTAAAACATATGCGAATGTATACTTAAATATAAAACCTCTGAACAATTAGTTACCTCCTATACATCTCCATTTATAATTCTTTCCATATATTCTAAATCTACATTTTCTAGAATTATTTTTTCGAGTTTTTCTAATTGTATATCATTATTTTTTTGATAATTTATCTTTTGAATTTCTTCCAATCCTTTTTTCCTTAATACCTTATCTAGTATGTATTTTCTGATGTTATCATTATCAAAAAATCCGTGTAAATAAGTTCCTATTATATTTTTTTTATTAACGATAATAAGTCTGTTATCACAAGTTAAATTTTTAATATTGCCGTGTGAAATTCCGTGATGAATTTCATATCCGCTTATTTTTCTGTCGATTAATTTATCAAAAAAACCTAAGCTTTTTTGAATTTCTCCAGTATACTGCTTTGTATATTTCTTTTCAGACATTTCAGTTTCTATATCTAACAATCCAATTCCATCGATATCTAAAATATTACTTTCAATACCGCTTGTATCGTATATTTTTTTTCCTAAAAGTTGGAATCCTCCACATATACCAATAATAACTTTGCCTTTTTTAGCTGCTTCAATAATTTTTAAATCCAGTTTATTTTCTCTTAAAAAAATCATATCATCTATTGTATTTTTGGAACCAGGAATTATAATTATATCTTCGTCAACAAAATCGTTAGCATCATATGTAAATTTCATCTCTATATCGTCATATAAATTAAAAACATTAAAATCAGTAGTATTCGATATATGTTTTAAATTTATAATCAAAATTTTTATTTTTTTATTTTTTACTAATGTATTTTGTTTTTTTTCAGTTAAAGAATCTTCTTCTTCTATATTTAAATTATGATAAGGTAAAACTCCTAAAGTTTTTACTCCTGTTAAATTTTCTATTTTTTCAATTCCTTTTTGTAATACTATTTTATCTCCCCTAAATTTATTTATTATTATTCCTTTTATTCTTTTTCTTTCTTCTTCTTTCATAAGCATTATAGTTCCATAAATAGAAGCAAAAACTCCCCCTCTATCTATATCGGCAACTAATATTACTGGTGCATCAGCTATTCTTGCCATTTCAAAATTTGATATATCTTTATATTCAAGATTTATTTCTGCAGGACTTCCAGCCCCCTCAATAAAAATTAAATCATTATATTTAGATATATTTGAATAAATTTCCTCTAGCATTGGTATGAGATTTTCTTTAAATTCATTGTATTCTCTTCCAGTCATATTTGCAAAAACTTTTCCATTTAATATTACTTGTATTTTATTATTGCCAGAAGGTTTTAATAATATAGGATTCATAATTACATCAGGTTCTAATCCACAAGCGTATGCTTGTATAACTTGTGCTCTCCCCATTTCGTAACCATCTTTAGTTACATATGAATTTAATGCCATATTTTGGGATTTGAATGGAAAAACTCTGTAATTTCTATTTTTAAACACTCTACATAATCCGGCTACAACTGTGCTCTTACCAACTCCAGAAGCAGTACCAACTATCATTAAATTTTTACCTTCTTTTTTCATTCTGTCTCCTAATAAACTAACTTAATCAAATTTATTATAACTTTTTAAATATTCTCCCAAAATAAAACATGAAAATACTATCAGCAACATAACTGTACTAAACGCTGAACTTTCAAGATAATATTTTTGTGCCACCATATTATAATTCATAATGGATGCCAAAGGTAAAAAATCTTCTATTTGCATTGCATATGCTATTGTAAATTCTCCGAAAGCAACGGCAAAAACTTGTAAAAAAGAAGATATAAGAATAGGGAATAATAATTTTAAACGTATATAGTAAAATCTTTTTAACTTACTTTCGGTATCCATTATAGCTATATCATTTATATAATTAGGAAAATTTTTGGCTCCATTGTACATTAAAGAAAAAGATATAGGTATATTATTAACTACATATCCAAATATTAATAAATAATAAAATGGTATATTAAAAAGTACATTCATATAATAAAGTGTTATAGCTAAAAATGCACTTGATATCCCCATATTAGAAAATAAAAAAACTTCTGTAGTTTTATTATAGTTAACAATTAATAAATATGTTATTATTACTACAATAATCGAAACCAAAAACGAAACTGTAAAAGAATTTATTAGACTCTGTAAAATAGGAAACTTTTCATTAAAAGTGGCAGAAAATATATTAAAATACGCTTGAATTGTAAATTTATTAGAAAAATAATTATAAAAAGAAAAAATTATAGAAGATATTAAAATAAAATATTCAAAAGCTAAATATAGTATAGAAAAAATTGTTACTATAATATTATTTTCTTTGTTTTGTTCATCATACTCTAAATCGTATTCTTTTATAAATTTTCCAAACATATTTACTATTGAGAGTATTATAAATTGTAATAAAGATAAAAATATAGCATATGATAAATTAAAATTCCCTCTGAAACTACTTGCAATTTCTACTTCTAAATTATGAAATTTTATTCCTCCAAGAGATAAAATTATTCCAAAACTTAAAAAACAGTATGTAAAAACGAGGATGAATGCTTTAAAAATTTGTGGAGATATAATCCTAAGTTCTACAAAAAAGAAAATTTTAACTTTATTTCTGATATCTAATAAAGCAGCTTCGCTGACACTTTTAGAAATTTTTCTCAAAGCATTTGATATATAATTTACAAATATTGGTGAATTATAAAATACATGAGCTATAACTATTATTTTAAAAGTGTACATTATACTAAATTTACCCAATATTTTATCACTAAATATATAAGAAAAAACAGTTATAAGAGAAATAACTGGAAAAAAAAATGGTATAAAATTAGTATATTTTAAAAATTTTGAAAGTATATTGCTATTATTTTGTATGTATTTTGCAGGTAGTATTGCTACTAAAAAAGCAAAAAAAGATGAAATTAAACTTTGTTTTAATGTAAAAAATACTAATTCTAAAGTTTCTTTTGTAAGTATGTTATTAATTTCGTTAAAATTTAAAAAATCCCTTATAAAAAAATAAAAAGGTAGTATTACAATTATTATATATATCATATTAAAATATTTTTTAAACATATTTTACCCTCAAAACAAATTATTATTTATAATTATACATTGTTATCTTCATTAAAACAACCCAGCATAAAAAAATTGTGATATAATAATAAAAAAGGAGGTATTTTTATGACTTTGAACGAACAAATTTTAAAATTTGCAGATCTTGTTTCCAAATCTAATTATATAGTTTTTTTTGGAGGGGCAGGAACTTCTACAGATTCAGGAATAAAAGATTTTAGAGGAAAAAATGGATTATATAAAACTTTATACAAAGACAAATACCAACCTGAAGAAATTTTAAGTATAGATTTTTTTCTAAAAAACAGAAAAATTTTTAATGAATATGTAGAAAATGTTTTATCAATTGAAAATATTTCTCCTAATAAAGGACACTATTCTCTAGTTTTTTTAGAAAAAATTGGTAAGCTAAAATATATAATCACTCAAAATATTGATAATCTACATCAAGAGGCAGGGATTAGAAATGTTTTAGAATTACATGGAACATTAAAAGATTGGTTTTGTTTATCTTGTGGTAAACATTATACAAAAAATACAAATTGTGACTGTAACGGAATAGTTAGACCTAGAGTTACACTTTATGGTGAGGAATTGGATCAAAATATAGTTAAAAAAGCCATAAATGAAATACAAAAAGCAGATTTACTAATAATAGCTGGTACAAGTTTAACAGTTTATCCGGCTGCATATTACATAAGATACTTTAGAGGTAATAATTTAGTAATAATTAATGATTCTCCTACACAATACGACAATGATGCAGAATTAGTTATTAAAAATAACTTTGAAGATACAATGGTTAAATTAATAGAACATCTTAAAACAAAAAATTAAAAAGATAATAAAAAAACAAATCATAAAAGATTTGTTTTTTATTTTGGCTATGTCACAACAAACAGTTGATAAATAGCCATTTTTATAGGGGAGTATCAGAACTCCCCTACAAACTGTTATTTGCAGTTATCTATACTCATTTGGAATTTCGATATGAAATGTCTCACAC
>JAEWEF010000017.1 GCA_023389595.1 Fusobacteriota bacterium | reverse complement strand
GAAGCTTCAAAACAATTTATGCAAGAAATTAGTTCAGACGAATTTCAAAAAATGGTATCGACTGAAAATTATATGTATCCAGTAAAAGGAAAACTTATAGACCCAGTTTTTTCTGCCGTACCTACTCCTAAAACTGTTGTAAGCTTAACAGAAGAACAAATACAAGATTTATCTATTAATCTTGACAAGTACAAAAAGGAATTGGTAAACTTGTTAAAAAAATAATGGAGATGAAATATGGAACAAAAAATTACTGAGGAATTAAAACATAAAAATAATAAGGGAATAAATATTAAAATATTCATAATAATAGGTATAGTTATTCTATTACAAATAGTTGTATTTTTTATAAACTCTCTTGTTGTAGATAGGGAAGATGCATACAATGTCGCTTCCAATAATATAAGTACAGATTGGGGAGCGAAACAGGGAATCGCTGCACCATTTTTAATAGCGCAACTTGATAATGACAAAACTTATGTAATACTGCCTGACGAATTAAATATGAATGCGGATGTGAAAACTGAGGTAAAAAGAAAAGGAATATACCAAACTAATGTTTATACCACAAATATGGGTGTAAATGGATATTTTAGTAAATCTAAATTACCTGAAAATATAAAATCTTTATACATGGGAATACATCTTGCAGAAAATAAAGGAATTGTAAACATAGAAAAATTTAAATTTGGAAATATCGGAAAAGATTTAGGTATAGAATCGGGTACTAAAAATAGTGTATTTAATACGGGAATATCTTCTGTCAAAATTGATGAAAATTTAATAACTGATAAAATGCCGTTTGATATCAATTTTTCTTTTAGAGGAAGCACGTCTCTTTCTCTTTATCCTCTGGGAGAAAAAAATAATTTTACAGTAAGTTCGAATTGGAATTCACCTAACTTTAAAGGAATATTACCTGCTGAACATAAAATAGATGAAAATGGATTCACAGCTAGTTGGACTATATCAAATCTTTCAAGAAATTATCCGCAAGTAATAGAGGTGAAAAAGGTAAAAAAAGACGGAGAGTACGAACAAGAAAATTATATGTCGATAATTACAAATGAAAACGAAGAAGATTATTCACGTTACTCATATGAAAATCCTAATACATATAAATCGAAAGTTATTTTTATGGATGGAATAACTTCTTATAGACAGATTTTAAGATCGACTAAATACGGGATACTATTTGTATTTTTAACTATAGTAGTAATTTATATTTTTGATCTTATAAAAGATAAGAGAACACATTTTATACAATACGGTGTAGTTACCTCTTCTCTTGTCATTTTCTATCTACTATTACTAGCTCTATCAGAACACATAAATTTCGGTTTTGCATATTTGATTTCAAGTTTAGCGGTAATAGCTCCAAACACACTTTACTATGGAGCAATAACTTCTAGTAAAAAAATGGCAGCAATTTTCGGAATTTTCTTAACTGCAATTTATAGCATACTTTATTCTATGTTAAATATGGAACAATATGCTTTACTTGTAGGTACTATAATAATTCTAATTATTTTATATATAGCTATGTATATAACTCGTAAAACTGAAATATTAGAAAAACTAAGTTAAAAAAATACCCGTTAATATACGGGTATTTTTTAATTTTATTGCACAGTAAGATGTTTTGTGTTATACTAAAAAAAGTAAAATAAAAAATGGAGGGAAAAAAATGCAAGAAATTTATGCTAAATACGGTAGCACTTTGATAATATTAGCAATATGGGTTTTTATCTTTTATTTTTTAATAATAAGACCTAACAAAAAGAAGCAAAAAGAACAAAAAGAATTATACGATGCTTTAAAAGAGGGAGTAGAAGTTGTTACAGCAGGAGGAATCAAAGGAACAGTAGCTTTTGTTGGTGAAGATTATGTTGAAGTTAGAGTGGACAAAGGAGTTAAAATAACTTTTTTGAAAAGTTCTATTACTAGAATTATAGCTAAATAAAAGTTTAATGATACCAAATGAAAAACGACGATACTGTCGTTTTTTCTTTATTGAAAAGAGGTTTATATGAAGAAGGTCATAAAATATATATTAATATTTTCTATAATGAGTATATCGATATTTTCAGCCGATTTAAAATCGATTAGTTTCAATGACGGACTTGTCAGTTTTGAGATGAAAGGAATTAAAGAAACTGACTGTCTTATAAATTATGACGATGATACAAGGTTATTATTTTTAGAAATACAAAATAGTAAGTTAGCATTAAATAGAGATAAGGTTGATAAATTTATAAGCAATATGGAAAATAGTGGATATGCAGATAGTATGACTGTGGAAGAAAATGACAAAACACTTTACATATCTCTTAGATTAAAATCTTCTGTTGGATATAAACTTACATTTAGTAGAGATAGGATGATACTTGCTTTAAATTATAGACAGGTAAAACCTCTTATAGTTATAGATCCGGGACACGGCGGGAAAGATCCGGGAGCTGTTAGAGGAAGCGTAAGAGAAAAAGATATAGTTATAGCTGTTGCAAAATATTTACGAGATGAATTAAAAGATGAATTTGATATAATTATGACAAGAGACAATGATACATTTATAACTCTTTCTGAAAGACCTAATATGGGAAACAGAAGAGGTGCAAAATTTTTTGTCAGCATACACGCAAATGCATCTGTAAATAAGGCCGCAAATGGAGTAGAAGTTTATTATTTCTCTAAAAAGTCAGACCCGTATGCAGAAAAAATAGTTAAATTTGAAAATAGTTTTGGAGAAAAATACGGAGAAAACACTAATGAAATTGCTCAAATTTCAGGGCAATTGGCATACAATAAAAATCAAGAAAAATCAATTGAAATTTCAAGAAATATAGTTAACGATATAGCATCAAGATTGGAATTGAAAAATGGTGGAACACACGGAGCTAACTTTGCTGTTCTTAGAGGATTTGACGGACCAAGTATACTGATAGAATTAGGATTCATAAGTAACGCAAATGATGTTGCTATTTTGTTAAGAGATGATGCTAGAAGAGCGATGGCTAATGAAATTGCAAAAAATATAAGACGATATTTTGAATAGGAGGAGGTATGTTTAAAAACATAAAAATAATAATATTGAGTGTTTTAGCAGCTCTTTCTCTAATAGTTTTTATATTTTTGCCATCTAAAGATAAAGTTGGAGAAATAAAATTAGATAAGAGTGAAGAATATTCAATAAAAAAAATTAAAGTTGATTCTTATGATGTATCTTCTGGTGAGGTTGTAATAAAGCCTATAGAAATTGATGAAGATACTGAAATAAATATTGCTAAACATCTTATAGAAGTTGCTATACAATCTTCTCAAGAGGATATAAATGTAAAGCTAGAAAATATTTATTTTGGAGAAGAAAAGATTTATTTAGTTTTCGATTCAGAAATTCAATCTGTTGTTTTGAAAAATGCAATGGAAAATATAATTAGACAAATTTTTGGCATAGAAAATTTAGAATATCTTGTAATAAAAAACAAATAAAAAAAATCACCAATTTTTACTGGTGATTTTTTTATAAATTATATTTTTTTTCTAGCAAATTTATTAAAATATTGATATAATAAAATTGGAATGATATTTTTATTGAGAGGTATAAATGAAAAGCGTAAAAGTGCATATCAAAAATAAAAAAGGATTACATGCAAGACCTTCTTCTCTATTTGTTAAATTAGTAACAAAATATGATTCTGATATCACTGTAAAGAGTGAAGATGAGACGGTAAATGGCAAAAGCATTATGGGTCTTATGCTGTTAGCTGCTGAAGAGGGGCGTGAATTAGAACTTATAGCTGATGGACCTGACGAAGACGAAATGCTTGAAGAATTAGTAGATTTGATAGAAATTCAAAAGTTTAATGAGGAATAGATGGAAATTATAAGAGCTAAGCATATGGGTTTTTGTTTTGGAGTAATGGAAGCCGTAAATGTTTGTAATGAGTTGAAAACTATAGATAGAAAAAAATACATTTTAGGCATGCTAGTCCACAACGCTTTTGTAGTCAATCAAATGAAAAAAAATGGATTCGAAATAATTGAAGAGCAAGATCTACTTGATGATAAAGATAATTTATCAGAAGGAGATATCGTAATAATAAGAGCACACGGAACATCTAAAAATATAATGCAAAAATTGAAAGATAGAAAAGTTGAAGTTCATGATGTAACTTGTGTTTTTGTAAGTAAAATTAGAGATCAGATAATAGAGGCTCAAAAAAACGGTTACGAAATACTTTTTGTTGGAGATAAGAATCATCCAGAAGTTAGGGGGATAATATCTTACGCAGATAGCATAATTATTTTTAAAAATCTCGAAGAAGCACAAAAAATTAAAATTGATGCAGATAAAAAATATTTTTTATCTACACAAACAACACTTAACAAGAAAAAATTTGAAGAAATAAAGCAATATTTCAGTAGATATAAAAACGTCTTAATTTTCGATAAGATATGTGGAGCAACATCAGTAAGGCAGCAATCAGTAGAAGATTTAGCACCAAATGTTGACGTGATGTTAATAGTAGGAGATAAAAAGAGTTCTAATACGAATAAATTATTTGAAATTTCAAAAAAATTAAATGAAAATTCTTACCACATAGAAGATGAAAAAGATTTAGATATATCTATAATAAAAGGAAAACAAAAAATAGGAATTACAGCAGGTGCCTCAACACCTGAATTGATAATAAATAATATAGAAAGCAAAATAAGGGGGATATAATGCCTAGTCAAATTGAAAAACATGACGATTTTTTAGCAATGTTAGACGAGTACCAACTAAATCAAGACAAAAGAGTAGAGGGGACTATAGAAAGTATAGAAAGAAATTATACTTATCTTGATGTTCCTGGAGCAAGAACAGTAGTAAGAGTAAGAAGCGAAGAGTTAGAAGGATATAAAGTAGGAGATACTGTTGAAGTTATGATAGTAGGTCTGATGGAAACTGATGACGATCAAGAATATATTACAGCTTCAAGAAGAAAAATAGAGTTAGAACAAAATTGGTCTAAAATAGAAGATTCATTTAATAACAAAACAATTTTAGATGGAGTTATCACTAAAAAAGTTAAGGGTGGATATTTAGTTAACGCTTTATTTTATCCAGGATTTTTACCTAATTCACTTTCTGAAATATCAAACGATGAAGAAAATGTTGAAGGTAGACGTGTAAAAGTAATAGTAAAAGATATAAAGGCCGATAACAAAGATAAGAGAAGTAAAAAAATTACTTATTCTGTAAAAGATATAAGAATAATAGGACAAAATGAAGATTTTGAAAAAATAAATATTGGTGATGTAGTTGACTGTGAAGTTTTAGAAGTTTTAGATTTCGGTCTTTCTGTTGCCATAGAAAGATTAAGAGGATTCATACATATTTCTGAAATTTCTTGGAAAAGACTTTCTCAAATTGCAGATATGTTTAAAGTTGGAGACAAATTAAAAGCTAAAGTTATCTCTGTTGACGAAACTAAAAAGAACGTAAAACTTTCAATTAAACAATTAACAGAAGATCCTTGGACAACAGCTGCAACAGAATTTAAAACTGGCGATGACGTAGAAGGAACAGTTACTAAAGTTTTAAATTACGGAGTTTTCGTGGAAATAGCTGACGGTATAGAAGGGCTAGTTCACATTTCAGATTTCACTTGGAACAAGAAAAAAGTTAATATATCTGACTACGCTAAAGAGGGAGAAACAGTTAGAGTTAAAATTTTAGATATTAACCCTGAAACTAAAAAATTAAAACTTGGATTTAGACAACTAGTTGAAAATCCTTGGGAAAATGCTGAAGAAAAATTTGCTGTAGGAAAAGAATTGACTGGAAAAATAGTTGAATTAAAAGACTTCGGTATGTTTGTAGAAGTTGTAAATGGCGTGGACGCTTTCATACATTTTTCTGATTACGCTTGGACAAAAGAAGAAGAAATTGAATATAAAAAAGGTGACGAAGTTACTTTTAAAGTCATAGAATTTAATGAAAAAGATAGAAAAATTAAAGGAAGCATAAAGGCTATGACTAAAAGTCCTTGGGAAAAAGCTATGGAAGAATTAAGAGTTGGACTTACTGTTGAAAAACCAATAAAAAATGTTATGGATTTCGGAGTTTTTGTAGAACTTGCTAAGGGAGTTGACGGATTCATTCCTGTACAATTCTTATCTAAAGATTTTATAAAAAATGTTAAAGAGAAGTTCAATGTTGGAGATGTCGTAAAAGCTCAAATAGTTGAAATAAACAAAGAAACTCAAAAAATAAAACTTTCTATTAAAAAAATTGAAATAGAAAACGAAAAAAGAGAACAAGCTGAGCTAATAGAAAAATATTCTGTTTCTAGCGAGGATTAATTTTATTGGAGGAACTATGAGGAATAACTATATAGATTGGGATACATACTTTATGGGAATTGCTATTTTATCAGCTCACAGAAGTAAAGATCCAAACACTCAAGTTGGTGCCTGCATAGTTAATGAAGATAAAAAAATTGTAGGAGTAGGATATAACGGATTACCGATAGGTTGTGACGATAAAGAATTTCCGTGGGAAAGAGAAGGAGATTTTTTAAAAACAAAGTATCCATACGTTTGTCACGCAGAATTGAATGCGATATTAAACAGCATAAAATCTTTAAAGGGATGTACAATTTATGTAGGACTTTTTCCATGTAATGAGTGTGCTAAGGCTATTATACAAAGTGGGATAAGGGAAATTGTTTATATATCTGACAAATATGTTGGTACAGATGGTAATATAGCTTCAAAGCGGTTATTAGATTCAGCCGGTGTTAAATATAGGAAACTAGAAATTAAACAAGAAAAAATAGAATTAAGTTTTATTTAAAAATTAAGACGTCCTTTCGGGCGTCTTTTTTATTTTCTAATTTTTAAATTTATTAAAAAAACTTTTTACTTTTGCTTTTTTATTTACTTCCTTTTCTTCTTTTTGTTGTTTAGCGTAGTGTGACCAATTTGGATCTCTTTTCATGTTTTTTCTTACCTGCATCATATAGTTATAAGTTGCCACGTTATCTCTATATTTTTTTAGAACTTTATTTTTAAAAGCTACAAGCTTATTAAAAAGTAATTTTGGATATAGAATAATATTTTCGAAAACTAAATTTAGCATATTGTAATTAAAAACATAGCTACAATTTGGACATTTATATTTTGCGATTTTATTATTTATCCTCATTTTTTTCTTACAACTTGGACAAGTAATAATAATTTTTTTCATCTGCATCACTCCTTAGAAAATAATTTTATCACATAAATAATTCAGAATAAATATAAAAAATATTTTAAAAGACTAAATATTTAAATTTTTAAAAATTTTATAAAAAAAATACTTGACAATATATGAGTGTCATGGTATAAAATAAACAATCATATAACGTTTCCTTAAATTATAGTTTAATTTCTACTAAATAAAGCCTGACTTGAAAAAAGTTAAGGCTTTATTTAGTTTATAGGATATTTTAAAAAGCGGGTTAAAACTTGCTTTTTTTTTATTTATTCAATTAACTAGTTAATATTATCATAAATTATAAAAAATATAAACAAAAACAAATTTATAACTTATTTCGTTTTTTATTGACTATAAATTTTAAAAGATTTATAATATAATGAATGAGTTTTTAATATTTTTTTATTTAAAAATTTGGAGAAAAATTATGAAATTTTTTAAAATGCAGGCAATGGGAAATGACTTTATAATTACAACTGAAGACGAAATTAAAGAATATAAAGCAAACATTTCTAAATATGTCAAAAAATTATGTGACAGAAAATTTGGAATAGGAGCCGATGGTTTAATTTTTGCTTCTCAGTCTGTTGATGCAGATATAAAAATGAATTATTATAACACTGACGGAAGCAGAGCTAAAATGTGCGGCAACGGTATTAGATGTCTAGCAAAATATATGAAAGAGCAATTTTTTTTAGATAAAAATGAAATGGATATAGAAACCGACGATGGAATTAAGAAAATATTTTTTGATGGAGATGAAGTGTCAGTAAATATGGGGGAACCACAGTATATTTTAAAAGAAATTAGTGGTGATGAGATTTTAAATAGAGAAATAAAAATTTTAGATAAAAAATTTATTTTTTCTATGGTTGAGGTAGGAGTTCCTCATATAGTAATTTTAGTTGATAAAATTCCTGATAACGATTTTGTAGAGAAATATGGAAGCATTCTAGAGAACCATAATTTTTTCCCGAATAAAACAAATGTAAATTTTATAGAAATATTAGACGAACATAATTTTAAAATAAAAACTTTTGAAAGAGGAGTTGGAATCACTCTCGGTTGTGGCACAGGTTGTTGTGCGAGCATGTCTGTATTAGATAAACTTTCAATTTCTAACAAATATGGAAATTTTATCTCAGAAGGCGGAGAATTGAAAATAAAAATTATAGATGACAAAATAATTATGACGGGCGAGGCATTTATTTGTTTTAGGGGAGAAATTTAACAGGAGGGAAAATGTCAGATAGTAATGACGCCAGATCCAATTTAGAAAGACTAAATAAAAGTAATTTTAAATTATATATAATGAGTATCATTGTAGGTATATTAACTGGACTTGCAGTTACAGCTTACAGATGGATATTGGAAGAAATTGAAGGTGTACGTAGAAATTTTACTGGCATATCAGCCTTAAAAGAAGTATCTCAAGAAATTATAATTGTAGTATTTATATGTTTTATTTTAGTAGGACTAATAGTTGACTATTTGTACAAAAAATATCCCACAACTTCTGGTAGTGGGATCCCACAAGTTAAAGCTTTAATACTTGGAAAATTAAATTATAAAAATTGGTGGCAAGAATTTATTGCAAAATTTGTGGGAGGATTTTTAGGTATAGGAGCAGGACTTTCTCTAGGAAGAGAGGGACCTTCAGTACAACTTGGTTCATATTTGGGTTTTGGAATTTCAAAAATATTAAAACAGGATACTGTAAACAGAAATTATCTAGTTACAGCCGGAGCAAGTGCTGGACTTGCTGGAGCGTTTGGAGCACCACTTGCTGGAGTTATGTTTAGCATAGAAGAATTGCACAGATATCTCAGTACAAAAATGTTAATTTGTATATTTTTGTCTAGTATTTTTGCAGATTTTACTGGCAGGAGATTTTTTGGTATAGCAACATCATTTCATTTGGATGTTAAATACGAAGTTATAATTGGTCCTTATTTACAATTTTTTCTCTACATATTGTTAGCAATTGTGGTAGCTTTTTTAGGAAAGTTATTTACGTACTGTTTAATTAAAAGTCAAGACTTATTTGCTGGATTAAAAGTATCAAGAACAATTAAAATTAGTGTTATAATGTCAATTGCTTTTTTACTATGTAATTTTTTACCAGAAGTTACAGGAGGAGGGCATTCTTTAGTAGAGGAGATAAGTCATACTAGTTTTAGCGTAAGATTTTTAGTTTTAATTTTTATAGTTAAGCTATTATTTACAACTACATCTTATTCAACTGGGTTTGCTGGAGGAATATTTTTACCTATGCTTGTACTTGGAGCGTTATCAGGAAAAATATTTTCAACTTTTTTGAGTCTTTTCATGGAAATACCACATTTTCTTGAACTGAATTTTATAGTTCTTGGTATGGCAGCGTTTTTTGTCGCAGTTGTTAGGGCACCTATAACTGGAACCATATTAATACTTGAAATGACTGGAAGTTTTGGATTGTTACTTGCACTTTCAACAGTTTCTGCAATTTCTTTTTTAATAACAGAAAAATTAAAACTAGAACCTATTTATGAAATTTTATACGAAAGAATGAAAAAAGATGATGATGAAGAATCTAAAAATAAGAGTGGTAAAACACTCATAACTCTTACTGTTATGAGCGAATCTCTTTTAGAAGGGAAAATGGTATCGGAAATAATGTGGCCAGAAGATGTTTTGGTCGTATCTATTATTAGATCGGGTGTAGAAAAAATACCAAAAGGTAGAACACAAATTTTAGCCGGAGATAGTTTGGTATTGTTGTTGCCTGAAAACAAAGTGTCTGAAGTTAAGGAAAAAATACTCAGAGATTCAATGCAAAATTAGGAGGATGATTTTTTGGAAAACAAACATAATTTTATGGAAACAGATAGTATAACAAGCCTCATGATAAAATTTTCTTTACCTGCAATTATAGGAATGATAGTGAACGCTCTTTATAATATAGTTGATAGAGTATACATAGGAAATATAAGAGGTGTTGGTCACTATGCGATAGCGGGAGTAGGAATCACTTTTCCAACTGTAATATTTTCTTTTTCATTTGCAATCTTGATAGGTATAGGAGGAAGTTCGAATATATCTCTTGATCTTGGAAGAAAGAAATTTCAAGAAGCCGAAAAATATTTAGGTACTATGGTATTTTTTGGGCTGTGTATTGCAATTATAAATGTAATTTTGTATCTTGCATTTATTGAAGAAATACTTATTAAATTAGGAGCTAGTGGAGAAACTTTATATTATGCTAAAGAATATATGTTTACACTTACATTTGGAGTGCCAGGAGTTATAATAGGATTTTTATTAAATGCAGCAGTAAGGTCTGATGGTAGCCCTAGAGTATCTATGGGAACATTACTTATAGGAGCTATATCTAATATAATATTGGATCCGATATTTATTTTTTATTTTGGTATGGGAGTAAAAGGAGCTGCAGTAGCAACAATAATTTCACAATATATATCTATGATATGGACGCTTTATTATTTTACTTTAGGGAATTCTAGGATGAAATTACATTTAAATTATATAAGATGGAATTTTGAAAAAGTAAAACAGATATGTCTATTAGGAAGTTCGTCATATGCTATACAACTTGCTGCATCTGTTGTAAATATAATACTAAACAGACGTTTAGTTCTTTATGGTGGAGATATAGCAATAGCTGCTATGGCTATAATACAATCTCTTATAAACTTTATGACTATGCCTATTATAGGAATAAATCAGGGAATACAACCTATACTTGGATATAATTATGGTGCAAATCTTTTTCATAGAGTAAAAGAAACATTATTCAAAGCGATAATTGTAGCAACATTTATATCTACTTGTGGTTTTCTTGCATGCACAGTTTTTGGAAGGCAAGTTGTAAATATTTTTACTAAGGACCCTAACCTAGCAGATCTTACAGTATACAGTATCAAAATAGGTGTAATGATGTTTCCGGTATTAGGATTCCAAATAATTTCATCTGTTTATTTTCAAGCTGTTGGAAAACCCAAATTAAGTTTTATAATAAGTTTGTCAAGACAAGTATTAGCTTTAATACCTTGTTTATACATAATGTCGTACCTATTTGGACTTGAAGGAATATGGTATTCTGTTCCGGTTGCAGATTCAGTTGCAACAATAACAAGTTTTATATTAATCAGAAAAGAATTAAAATTATTAAATTCAAGGATAGTATCCTAATATAAGAGGTAAAAATGGAAGATATTAATAGAAAAAAAATGATAGATAGATTTTTTAAATATGTAAAAATTGACACAAAATCTGATCCAGATTCAGAAACTTGTCCTAGCACTAAGATTCAATTCAATCTTGCAAATTTAATAGTTGAAGATATGAAAAAAATTGGATTAGAAGATGTAGAAATGGATAAAAACGGATATATAATGGCAACACTTCCAGCCAATGTAGATGGCGTTCCAACTATAGGATTTATTGCTCATATGGATACAGCACCTAATTTTAGTGGTACAAATGTAAATCCAAGAATAATAGAAAATTATGATGGACAAGACATAGTGCTGAACGAAAAGGAAAATATTGTTTCATGCGTTAAAAATTTTCCAGATTTAAAAAATTATAAGGGTAAAGATTTGATAGTTACAGACGGAACAACTTTGCTTGGTGCAGACGATAAGGCTGGTATAGTTGAAATACTTGAAGCTATGGAATTCTTAAAAAATCATCAAGAAATTAAGCATGGAAAAATTAGAGTAGCTTTTACTCCAGATGAAGAAATAGGAAGAGGAGCAGATTTGTTTGATGTCAAAAAATTTGGAGCGGAATTTGCTTACACTATGGACGGGGGTAAAATTGGAGAATTAGAATTTGAAAATTTTAACGCAGCTGGAGCAAAAATAGAAATAACAGGAAGGGATATACATCCAGGTGAAGCAAAAGATAAAATGATAAATTCTATACTACTGGGTATGGAGTTTAATTCTATGTTACCGATTGAACAAAGACCAGAATATACTTCTGGATACGAAGGGTTTTTTATGGTTGACACTTTTGCAGGAACTGTTGAAAAAACTGTTATGGAATATATAATAAGAGATCACAGTTTTGAGAAATTTGAAGAAAAGAAAAATATCTTTTCTGAAGCTGCAAAATTTATACAAAAAAAATATAAAGAAGCCATCATTAAAATTGATGTAGAAGACAGTTATTATAATATGAGGGAAAAAATTGAACCAGTTTATCATATAATAGATCTTGCAAAAAAATCTATGGAAGAAATAGGAATAACACCAATTATAAAACCTATTAGAGGTGGAACGGACGGATCTAGACTTTCTTACATGGGACTGCCTTGTCCAAATATTTTTACTGGAGGACATAATTTTCATGGTAAGCATGAATACATTTGCATACAGTCTATGGAAAAAGCTAGAGATTTAATAGTTAAAATCATTGAAAATTTAGCTAAGTAATAGAAATTATGAAGATATTAAATTTTTTAGAAAATATAGATATATCAAGAAAACTTATAATTGGATTTTTATTTGCAATTATAATAGGTAGTTTAATATTAAGATTGCCAATATCATTGCAAGACGGAGTTGAAATTTCTTTCGTCGATAGTTTATTCACAGTAGTTTCTACTATATGTGTTACAGGGTTAACAGTAGTCGATGTTAGCCGTACATTTTCAGATTTTGGATTTTCTGTAATAGCTTTTTTTATACAAATTGGTGGACTTGGAGTGATGACTTTTTCCTTAATGTTTTTTATGATACTAGGAAGACACACAAGTTACTCTACAAGAGAATTATTAAAGGCAGAAAGAAATTCAGAAAGCAGTGGAACAGTGATTGTTTTTATTAAAAAACTTGTATTGACAGTTTTTATAATAGAAATGATAGGTGCAATATCATTATTCTTTAAATTCATTAATATTATGCCTTTAAAAAGAGCTATAGGATACAGTATATTTCATTCTATTTCAGCCTTTTGTAATGCAGGATTTTCACTTTTTTCTACCAATATGGAAGAGTTTAGAGATAGCTTAATTATAAATTTTACAATATCATTTTTAGTAATATTTGGTGGACTTGGATTTGCAGTGATAAACTCTATTATAAATTTTAGAAAAAAAAGACATGGCAGATTAAATTTAACATCAAGAATAGCAGTGTTTACCAGTTTGATTTTACTAATAGTTGGAACAGTTTTATTTTTTATTTTTGAGTACAACAACACTTTAATCGATCTAGATATTCCACATAAATTGATGATATCTTTTTTTCAAAGCACGTCGTTAAGAACTGCTGGATTCAACACTGTTCAGCTTGAAAATATAAAACCTGAAACAGCTTTAATAAGTTACTTTTTGATGTTTATAGGAGCTTCTCCAGGATCTACAGGAGGAGGAATTAAAACAACTACCTTTGCATTATCAATATTTTTTGTAATAGGTATATTGAAAAAGAGAAAAAATGTGGAAATATACGGAAGAAGAATTAGTTGGGAAATAATGAACAATGCACTTGCAATAATAATCATATCAATGTCATATATTGTAGTTGCAACTCTTTTAATATTATTGTTTGAATCTTGTTCTATACAGGCTGCAACTTATGAAGTTATATCCGCATTTGCAACTGTTGGAGTTTCTCTTGGTATCACTCCAGAACTTAGTTTTGCTTCAAAAATTATAATAATGTTTACTATGTTTTTAGGAAGATTGGGGCCTATGACAATAGCCATTGCAGTTGCTGGTGAGAAGAAAATTTCAAATTATAATTACCCTAAAGAGGATATTTTAATAGGATAACGGAGGAAGTATGGAGCATTTTTTAGTAATAGGACTTGGTCGTTTTGGAAGTAGCGTAGCTAAAACATTGTATGAAGCTGGAAAGGATGTTTTAGGAATAGATATTTCTGAAGTAAATGTTCAGGATCTTGTAGATAATCACGGTGCAAATAACGCTGTAATAGCAGATGCTACAGATATTAAAGTATTAAAAGATATAGGAGTAGAACATTTTGAAGTTGCTTTCGTATGTATGAGAGAAATAGAACCAAGTATATTAGTAACAGCAAATTTATCAGAATTAGGATTAAAAACAATAATAGCTAAGGCATCTTCAAAAAAACATGGAAGAATTCTGACTGCACTCGGAGCAACTCAAATAGTATATCCTGAAGAATATATGGGGAAAAAGATAGCAGAACTTACTATGGATAGAAATTTAATAGAACACCTTAAATTTAATGAAGATTTTATGTTGATAGAAATACCTGCTCCGTCAGAATTTATAGATAAAAATATAAGGGAGTTAGACTTTAGGAACAAATATAATGCTAATATAGTTGGTATTAAGAAATTAAATGGAGAATTTATAGCTAATCCATTAGCTAGTACCGTTATAAATGAAAGTGACATACTTTTAATTATAACCGACAACGAATCAGCAAAAAAAATAAGTAAGATAAAATAATGGAGGGAAAATGCAAGAATATGATGTTATTGTAGTTGGGGCTGGACACGCTGGTATAGAAGCTGGACTAGCTGCAGCAAGACTTGGTAAAAAAACTGCAATATTTACAATAACTCTTGATAATATAGGGGTTATGTCTTGTAATCCGTCTATAGGCGGCCCTGCGAAATCTCATTTAGCTAAGGAAGTAGATGCACTTGGTGGAGAAATGGGGAAGAATATAGATAAAACATTTATTCAGATGAGAGTGTTAAACACTAAAAAGGGACCTGCTGTAAGATCTTTAAGGGCTCAAGCAGATAAGGTTGCCTACGCTAAAGAAATGAAAAAAACTCTTGAAAATTGCGAAAATTTATCTGTTATTCAAGGTATGGTCACTGACATAATATGTGATAAAGAAGAAAATGGGAAACAAATAATTAGAGCTATCAAGACGAGAGAAGGGGTTACATATAAAACAAAAACTTTAATATTAGCTACAGGAACATTTTTAAGAGGACTTATACATATAGGAGATGTTCATTTTAGTGGTGGTAGAATGGGGGAATTATCGTCTGAAGATTTACCTAATTCTATAGAAAAATTAGGAATAAAATTAGAAAGATTTAAAACTGGAACTCCAGCGAGAGTTGATGGAAGAACGATTAATTTTAGCGTTTTAGAAGAACAACCAGGAGATAAGTCTCAGATATTAAAATTTTCTAATAGTAGCGATGATGAATTCATTAGAAATAGAGAACAAATTTCTTGCTATATAGTTCATACAAATGAAAAAATACATCAAATAATAAAAAATAATAGAGAGAGATCTCCTATGTTTAACGGTAGCATACAAGGTCTCGGTCCAAGGTATTGCCCATCAATAGAAGATAAAGTTTTTAGGTATCCGGATAAGGTGCAACATCATCTATTTTTAGAAAAAGAAGGATATAATACAAATGAAATATATATAAGCGGAATGTCTTCGTCGCTTCCTGTAGATGTACAAGAACAAATGATAACTTCTTTAAAAGGATTTGAGAATGCTAAAATAATGAGATATGCCTATGCTATAGAGTATGACTATATACCTCCTAGTGAAATAAAATATACACTTGAGAGCAGAACGGTTAATAACTTATTTTTAGCTGGACAGATTAATGGAACATCAGGTTATGAAGAAGCAGCAGCTCAGGGTATAATTGCAGGGATTAATGCTGTTATGAAATTAGACAATAAAGAACCGTTAATATTGGATAGAGCAGACTCTTATATAGGAACGCTTATAGATGATTTAGTTTCGAAAGGGACTAACGAACCTTACAGAATGTTTACAGCAAGAAGTGAATATAGACTTTATTTAAGAGAAGATAATGCAGATTTAAGGCTTACTCCAATAGGATATAAAATAGGATTGGTCGGTGAGCAAGAATATTTGAAAACTGAGAAAAAAAGAAAAGATACAGAAGATATAATAAAAATTTTAAAAAATACTCACGTTGGTCCGAGCAATACAAGAGTAAATGAAATTTTAGAAAAAAGAGGAGAAACTTTAATAAAAGCTGGAACTACTCTTGTAGAAATATTAAGAAGACCAAATGTTCAATTTAAAGATATAGAATATGTGAGTGAAATAATAGATAACATAGATATAAAAAATTACGCGGAAGATACCAAGTATCAAGTTGAAGTTTGTGTTAAATATGAGGGTTACATAGATAGATCTAAAAAAATGATAGAAAAACATAAATCACTTGAAAATAGAATTATACCTTTGGATATAAATTATTATGATGTGAGTACTCTTCCTAAAGAGGCAAAAGATAAGTTGCATAAAATAAGACCGATAAACATAGGACAGGCAAGTAGAATTTCTGGGGTATCTCCTGCAGATATACAGGCTTTATTAATTTATTTAAAGTCAAAGGGGAATTAAATGAAATCATATTTAAAAAATGCAATAGAAAAAATTAGTTTAGAATACAACGATGATTTTATTGAAAAACTAATGATTTATTTAAAGTTAATAACAGAATATAATAGTCACACAAATATTACTGCAATAAGAGATGAAAAAGGAATAATAGAAAAACATTTTATAGATTCTCTGTTACTTTCAAGCTTAATTAATTCTAACGATAAAAGTGCAATTGATATAGGGACTGGAGCTGGATTTCCAGGAATGGTTCTTGCATTATACAAAAAAAATATAGACTTTACTTTAATTGATTCAGTCAAAAAGAAGACAAATTTTTTAAAAATTGTAAAAGATGAACTTGATGTAAAAAATGTTGAAATTATAAATGAGCGATCGGAAGATTTTATAAAAAAAAATAAAAGAGAATATTACGATTTAGCTTTTTGTAGAGGAGTTTCAGACTTATCTGTTATTCTTGAATATGCAATACCATTTTTGAAAGTTGGTGGAAGATTTTTACCACAGAAAATGGTTGGATCTAATGAAATTTTAAATGCAGAGAACGCGTTAAAAATTTTAAAATCTAAGATAATTAATGAATATAAATTTGAACTTCCTTATAATAGGGAAGAAAGACTTGTAATAGAAATAGAAAAATTATCGAAAACTGACAGTATATATCCAAGAAAGGCTGGAAGTGCCTTGAAAAAATCTTTGTAGTGTGGTGGAATTATGGTTGAAGAAAAAAACAAAAAAAACAAAAAAATTATAGCTAAAATAGTTATAGGAATAGTTGCTTTTTTAGCCATTTTTGTATTTTCTACAATATTTTTTACAACAAAGGTAGTTGCAGTATTAACTGATATGTTTTTAGGTCCAAAAGTTTCAATAGAAAATATAGATTTTGAAAAAAATAAATTGGTACTACATAACGTAGTAGTTACTGGCGACGACGGAGAAGAAATGATAAATTCTCCTAAAATTGACATGGAATATTCACTTAAAGATTTTAAAATAAATAAACTTAAAGCGTATAGCGGAACTGCTAAAGTTATTATTTTAAATAAAGATCACGATGTAAACGTTGTTTATGAATTTGATAAATCTGAGTCAAAACATTATGAAAATTTAGATGATTATGATCCTGGAGTAGATATACCGATAGATAGAATTGAATTTGAAAATATGAATTTAATTTATGTTGATAAATCTTTTTCAACTCCAGCAGAAGTTCATGCACACGATGTAAACGGATATGTAACTTTTTCTAAAAAAGATGGAGTATACGCAGAAGCTACTGGAGTTAGAAATCAAGATGAAAATATTAAATTTGTATTTAAAAATAAAGAGCAGCCTTTTTATATTTCTCTTTTTGGTCAAAATGTAAAAATAGATGATAACTTAGGAAAGTATGCAGTAGATTTTCCTGGATTACATTATACAGATGGAAAAGGGGATATAAATTTGGTTATATCTTATAACGGACTTTATGGTGATGCCAAAGTCAGTGATGCAAATATTAGATATGAATATTTTGACGAAAATATAAAAATACCAAATGCATTAGCAAATTTTGACTGTGAAAAAATAATTTTTGAAGCCGATGTCGAGGCATTAGGACAAAAAAATAAAATAATTGGTAAGCATGAAAATGATATATTAGATTTACCTATAAATTTAAAAGAAATAGATCCGCAAAACTTAAAAAAAATAAAAGGGTTAGAAAATGCTGACACATCAAAAGTTTATCCAATAAATTTAGATATAAAATTAAATACCGATAAGGAAGGAACTTTTAAAGGAAAAGTTAAATTAAATACAACTGATAGTAGTGAATTGTACGGAATTAAATTCAAAGATATTAATTTAGATATTGAAAGTAAAGATGACATTAACAAAATAATTTTAAAAGATGTCGATCTAAAAATATTGGAAAACGCAAAAAAATTAAATGCAATTTATACAACGGGGAAAGATAAAGATAAATTAGATCTATCTTTTAAATCGAATGAAAAAAGTGATATAGTTCCGAATTTAGATGTTTATGCCGATATAAATCATGGAAGCAAACATGAAGATATGTATATCAAAAGTAATTTTTTAGATTTTCAAGCTAGCTACGATAAAGAAGAAAATAAATTAACTCTAAAAGATAAAAATTTTAAAATTATTTATGATATTAAAAACAAAAAAATGGAAGATGGAAAAGGAACTATAAAAATAAATGCGGAAGAATATCAAAATTCTTTGAAATACTCAATAAAAGATAATGTTTTTAATATTGAAAATTTGAGCATAAAAAATAACAAAAAGGAATTATCAAGCTCAAATGGATATTACGACTTAAATCAAAATATATTGAAATTAAATTCAAAATTTGATAATTTATCTATTAATAAAGAACTTAATAACGAAGATCTAAAAATATTTTTAAAAGGAGATATGAACCTTTTTTATAAAGATAAAAAATTAGATATAAGTGGAGATTTAACTAATAGTCAAATAAAATACATAGGTAATCTAAATAATATTAATGGTAAATTTTCTTTTAAACATGACGGAGAAAAATATATAGCAAGTAGTAATTTAGTTGCTAGCGAACTTATGTATAAAGATTATGGACTAAAAGATATAAAATTAAATTTCGACTATAAGGATGACATTTTAAAAATTACTAGCATAGGTAACGAAAAAATAAAAATCAATGGCGAATTAAATTCAAAAAATAGCGACTCAAGTATAAATATAAAAGTTGATAACTTAACAAATAAAGATTTGGGAGTAGAACAAAGTTTTAATATTGAAGATATTACTGGAAAAATTAGTGGCAATATAGAAAATCCTGTTGGAATTTTTAAAATAAATAAGGCTTATGTAGATATTAATGAAAATAAAAAAATTAATATAAATGGAAATGCGAAATACGAAAATAAAATTTTTAAAATTGACAAAATATTTATAGATAAAAATGAATTGACTGGAACTTATAATTTTGAAAGTGGAAAACATAATGCTAAACTTACTTTAAAAGAGGATAGTATATTTTCTTTTGTGGACAATAAAACTGACTATGCTGATTACAAATTACAAGGTATAGTAGAAGAAAATGGAACTGGTGGAGAGATAAATACGAAAATTAATGCAGACTTCATCAGCCACGCAGACAAAAAAGTTGATATACCTAAAATTAAAATTTTAGGAAATTATAACGCTAAAGAATTTACTGACGGGATTTTAAAATTAGAAAATATATCGTTAAGAAATGAAAAAGAAGAAGAAATTATTTCTGGTAAAGCTAACATAGATTTAAAAAATCAAAAAATTAATGGAGCTATAAATCAAGTTGTTTCTTCTAAAAAATTTGCGTCTTATATAGTTAATGATCCAAAAGAAATAAGCGGTGACATAGCTATCAAAGCGGATATATTTGGAGATTTTAAAGATATAAGATATAATTTAAATGCTAGTAGTAAAAATATTACTGTAAAAAATGAAAAATTAGAAAATATAAATGCTTCACTAGATGGAAATTTGTCCCAGCTTCGTTTAAGAGATTTTAACTTCGATTATTTAGGAAGCAAATTTAAAGCTAACGGAACTTATAATTTAAAAAATAAAACCTATTTAGCAAATATTAAATCAGATGTTATAAATTTAGGATTTTTAAAAGTTCTTGACAAAAATAATATTATAGATAAAATTGACGGAAAAGGGAATTTCAATTTAGTTTTATCTAGCAATGGAAATAGTGGTTACGCTAACGCCAATATATTTAATTTACATTCAGATAAATATAAAATAAAAATGGAAGATTTTGAATCTAAATTTAAATTGATGGGTAACAGAGTAGATATAACTTCTTTTAAAGGAAAAATTAACGATGGTACTGCAAAGATAAGTGGATATGTAGATCTTCCAAAATTTTCTCAACTTGGAGAAAATTCTATTTACGATATCACTAATTATCAATTGGATGTAAACTTAGATGATATAAATTATATTTACCCTGATGTAGTCGATGTTGTTATAGATAGTAATATGGAAGTTAGCAAGAAGAGATTGGTTGGAAATATCGATATACAAAGAGGTCGTATTGTAGATATACCAAACGAGTATAAAGATTTTTTAACAATTTTGAAAAACTTCTTATTTAGAAGTGCAGTTACAGTTAATAAAGAAAAAGATGTTAAACAGGATGAAGATAAAGAAAGAGCAAGAATTTTATTACAAAAACTTATGCCTATAAATTTAATAATCAGTTTAAGAGAGCCTGTTAGTATAAATGTTGACAATCTAAATGTTGTTGTTGGAGAGGTTAACGGCAAATTAACTGGTAATTTAAATTTAAGAGGATCTAATGGTAATTATACTCTTTTAGGTAATGCTGAAATTTTAAATGGAAATGTAGTTGTAAATAATAATGATTTTAGAATACAAAGAGGGCTTTTTGTTTTTGGAGATAGAAATGTTTTCTTGCCGGATCTTAACCCTAATGTTTTTGTTGAGTCTACTGTAAATCTTTCTGGAGAAGATGTATCGTTTGATATAAATGGTAAATTAGATAATCTTCAATTTACTATGGATTCAAGCGAAGGAAGAACAACAAAAAGTTTAAATTCTTTACTTGTTGGACAAGAAGATGTTGAAGGAACTGGACCGTACAAAGAATTACTTAGAAATATGGCAGAAGGGCAAGTTGTTCAAACAGTTTTTGGGCCTATTACAAGAGCTATTAAAAAAATGTTTAATCTATCAAAATTTAAAATTACACCGAACGTTGATGTATCGAGTATAGGCGGAAATATCGGTAAAAAAGAAAACGGACGTGTAGATGACGTAAGACTAGGAACAATACTTGAAGCTGAAACAAATCTTTGGAAAGAGAAGTTATTCTTAAATACAAAAATAAAACTTTTCGATTTATCTAAAGGAATTTTCAATCCTGAAAGTTACACTCAAAGTAACATAAAAGATTATGATGTCAATCTTGAATATAGATATGGCGAAGGTAAAAGTGTTGGAGTTGGAGTTGGAAGTATACCAGATAGATATAAAACTGAAGAAAAAGAGGAATCTGACAAGAAAAATTATCATATAGATTTTAAAGTTAGAAAAAAAGGGGATAATATTTTTGATTTATTTAATATATTCTCTGAGTAAATAAAAATAAAATTTTTGGAGGTAATAAATGACTAGAAAACAAGTTCCTTTGTTTATGCTTGTATTAGGGCTAGCTTTATCTGCAGCACCTATCAAAAACATCGAGATAAGCAATAATACTGAAGTACCTGAAGAGCTTATACTTTCTAATATTAAAATGAAAGTAGGAGAGGAATACAATTCTGATTTATCTGCTGAGGATACAGCAAGGCTTAAAGGACTTAAATATTTTAACGACGTTACTATAAAAACAGAAGAATCTTCTGAAGGAGTAATAGTTAAAATTAATGTAACTGACAAGCAAAATGTAAAAAATTTATTGAGAGAAGAGGGAATATTTAATTTAACACCTGTGGTCCCAATTGCTCCAACAGAACAATTTGTCGCTAGTAACGTTGGGATTTATGGGAACAAACATTTCACTTCTAAAGATATTTTAAGTATGGCAAATATAACTAAAACTTCAGGACTAACAATTAAGGATCTTGAAGATGCTAGAGCAAGACTTTTAGCAAGTGGATATTTTAAAAGTGTTATTTCTAACAACAATCCAGAAAAGCCATCGCTTGTAGTAGAAGAAAATCCTGTAATAAAAGGAATACAAATTCATGGTAACTCTGCTTATACTATTGAACAAATTAAGTCACTTCTTACAAATAAAGAAGGACAAATACTTAATGTAGTTGCATTACAAAGAGATGCTGAAAAATTAAAAGAAGCTTATCAAAAATCTGGTTATGCTGTTGCAGGTATACAAGGTTTTGAAATGGATGATAACAATATTTTACACGTGCAAATGTTAGAAGGTATTGTTAGAAAAATAGAAATAAGAAAAATGAATATGTCTCTTGATTCAAAAAGAAGAACTCCAAACGATGACATTTTAAAAACTAAAGATTATGTAATAGACAGAGAAGTTACTATACAACCTGGTAAAGTTTTCAGAATGGAAGACTATGAAACAACAGTTAATAATCTTATGAGACTTGGAATTTTTAGAAATATTAGTTTTGAAGCTAATCCTGTTGATGGTAGTGATCAATTAATAGATATAGTTTTACTTTTAGATGAAGATAGAACAGCTTCAATTCAAGCAGGAGCATCTTACGGAACAGAATCTGGTTTTGCAGGAAATGTTTCGATAAAAGATGATAACTGGGCTGGAAAAAATCAACAACTTAGTTTCTCGCTTGAAAAATCAACAAGATCTGACGCCTCTATTTCATTATCATTCTTCGATCCTTGGATAAAAGACACAAATAGAGTTTCTTGGGGATGGGGAGCGTATAAAAATACTTACGGATCTTCAAGCCAAGTATTTAACGTTACTAGAGTTCTGGGATTTAGAACAAATATAGGAAAGGGTTTAAATGCAAATACAAGTTTAAATATTGGAGCTAAGTTTGAATATTTAAGAGAACAACCAAATTATACATTATTTAAACCTGAAAATATTGACTCTGAAGGCACTTGGACAAATCCAAATCCAAATCCAAATGATCCGAATAAATTGCCTGAAAAAATTACAGGATTAAATGATAAATATTATGTTGCAAGTATCAATCCTTATTTAATTTACGATACAAGAAATAATCCATATAATCCTACTAAAGGGCTTTATGGTAAAGTACAAGTTGAATTAGGTTATACTACAGGATATAAAGGTGGATATTTCTCTAGTGCAAATTTAGATTTAAGAGCTTATCATAAAGGATTCTGGGATAAAAACTCTTTTGCTTATAGATTACAAGCAGGAGCTATGACTGCTAGTGCAAAAGAAGCTCAAAAGTTCTGGGTAGGTGGTGGAAACACTATAAGAGGATATGATTCTGGTTGGTTTAGAGGAAACAAAAAAGCTGTTTTCACTGTAGAAAATAGAACTCAAATAAATGATATGGTAGGAGTTGTTTTATTTGCTGATATGGGTAGAGCATGGGATTATAGTCTACCAGAATTACCTAACGGAAGAGATTATCCTACTTATGTGGCAAATGATACAAATCTTTATGGTAATGTTGGTATAGGAGTTGGAGCAGGATTAAGATTCAACACTCCTATAGGACCTTTAAGATTCGATTTAGGATGGCCAATAGGTAAAGTTGTAAATGGGCAAAAAGAAAAAAGTGAAATGAAGTTCTATTTTAATATGGGACATTCATTCTAATATAATTTACTAACAGGAGGAACACGTTATGAAAAAAATTATTACATTAGCTTTAGTATTTATATTTTCAATTTCAGCTTTTGCTAAAATTGGTGTTGTAGATACTAGTAAAATATTAGCAAATTATTCGGGAGCAAAAACTGTTGAACAGAACTTATCTGCTTCAGTTAAAAGATTGGAACAAGAAGCTGCAAGTAAAAATGCAGCCTTAGAAAAAGAACAAGCTGAACTTATTGCAAAAGGAAATAAGTTAACTGCAAAAGAACAAGAAAATTTTGAAAAAAAAGTATATGAATTCAGAAAATTTATAAGTGATTCTCAAGAAAAACTTGATAGAGAAAAAGAACAAAAACTAGATGAAATACAAAACAAATTAATGTTAGCAGCACAGGCAGTTGCTAGAGAGGGAGGATACGAAAGTATATTCCAAAAAGGAGCTATATTAGCTGGTGGTGAGGATGTAACTGACAAAGTTTTAAGAAAAATGGAATCAATGAAATAATTTAAAAAATGGTACAATTTTGTACCATTTTTATTTTATATCATTGAAAAATACTATTTTTTTTTGGTATAATAAATAAAAAAATATTATTAAGGAAAGGGAATTGAAATGATATTAGAAAAAATAAATGGGCCAAAAGATATAAAAACATTAAATTTAGAGGAATTAAAAAAACTTGCAGAAGAGACAAGGAATGCCGTTGCATATAGAGTTAGCGAAATAGGAGGACATATAGGACCTAACTTTGGTGTTGTAGAATTGACAGTTGCATTGCATAAAGTTTTTGATTCTCCTAAAGATAAAATAGTTTTTGATGTTTCTCATCAATGTTACGCTCATAAAGTTTTAACTGGAAGAAAAGATGCCTTTTTAAGGAATGAACATTTTTCTGAAGCGTCTGGGTATACTAATCCATTAGAAAGTGAACATGACATATTTACTGTGGGCCACACTTCAACTTCAGTTTCTTTAGCTCTTGGTCTTGCAAAAGGTAGAGATGTAAATAATACAGAAGAAAACATTATAGCTATAATAGGGGATGGGTCTCTTTCTGGGGGTCAAGCTCTAGAAGCTTTAAATTATGCTGGAGAATACAATAAAAACCTAATAATAATTATAAATGATAACGATCAAAGTATGGCAGAAAATCACGGAGGGCTTTATCAAAATTTAAAAGAATTGAGAGAAAGTAATGGGAATTACGAACCTAATATATTTAAATCTTTTAACTTGGATTACAGATATTTGGATGATGGTCATGACTTAGAAAAGTTAATTTCTCTTTTCGAAAGTGTAAGAAATATAAATCATCCCATCGTTTTACATATACATACAATAAAAGGGAAGGGTTTCGAGTATGCAGAAAAAAATAGAGAAATTTGGCATAATGGAGGACCTTTCAATTTAGAAGATGGAAGTCCCAAATCTGTTAAACCTGTAAAAAGAAATTATATTTTTGAAAGCCTTAAAAATTTATTAGAAACAAATGAAAAAGCAGTGGTAGTCAATGCGGGTACGCCTATGGTTCTTGGATTCACTAAAGATGTTAGACCAAAATATGCTGAAACTGAAAGATTTGTAGATGTTGGTATAGCTGAAGAAAATGCTGTTGCTATGGCAAGTGGAATAGCAAAAAATGGTGGAGTTGCAGTATTTGGTACATCTGCTCCTTTCTTCCAAAGAACTTACGATCAAATGTCACATGATGTTTGTTTGAATTCTAGTCCGGCAACAATGATAGTTTTAAATCCAGGAGTTTATGGAATAAATTCTAACACTCACATAGCTATATGTGATATACAAATGTTTGCTCATATTCCTAACATGGTCTATCTTTCACCAGCAAGTCAAGAAGAATACGAAAGAATGTTTGAGTATGCAACAACACAAAAAAATCATCCAACTGGTATCAGAGCATTACATAGATTAAAATCTCATGGAGTGATTGATGATACAGATTATTCTATTTTAAATAAGAATAAGGTTGTTTTCGAAGGAGAAAAAGTTGCTTTATTTGGTGTTGGAGTTTTACTTGATATGGCAGTTGAAGTCCGAAACAAATTGAAGGAAGAACATAATATAGAAATAACTGTAATTAATCCGAGATTTTTATCAGGACTTGATGAAGAGTTACTTGAAAAATTAAAAGAAAAACATAATTTAGTAATCACAATAGAAGATGGAGAATTGTTCGGAGGATACGGTCAAAATATAGCTTCATATTATGGTGAAAGCAAAATGAAAGTAAAGAATTTTGGAATAAGCAAAGAATTTCATACAGATTTTAATCCAAGAATACTTTTAGAAGAAAATGGAATTTCTGTAGAAAAACTAACTAAATATATACTTGAAAGAATATAGAAATAAAAAATAGGTGTTTTTAAACACCTATTTATTTATTATTTAGTATAGTCGTAAAATCCTTTGCCAGTTTTTTGGCCTAATTTTTTACCCCTAACCATTTTCTTTAATAGAGGACAAGGTCTGTATTTAGAATCACCAGTTTCGTTGTAAAGAACTTCCATTATTGCCAAGCAAACATCAAGTCCTATTAAATCTCCAAGAGCAAGAGGACCCATAGGATGATTTGCCCCAAGTTTCATAGCGTTATCTATTCCTTCAACAGAAGCGATTCCTTCTGATAAGATGAACGCAGCTTCGTTTATCATAGGTATTAATATTCTATTTACAACAAATCCTGCGGCTTCTTCAACTTGTACTGGAACTTTTCCTATATTTTCAGAAATTTCTTTAATTTTATCTACCATTTCTTTAGGTGTGTCTAATCCAGCTATAACTTCAACAAGTTTCATCACAGGAGCAGGATTGAAAAAGTGCATTCCTATCATAGGTCTTTTAAGACCTGCACCTATTTCTGTAATAGAAAGAGAAGATGTATTTGTAGCGAACATAGTTTCAGGTTTGCAAATTTCATCTAATTCTTTAAACGTTTGTTTTTTAATTTCCATATTTTCTATGGCAGCTTCTATTACAAGATC
>JAEWEF010000002.1 GCA_023389595.1 Fusobacteriota bacterium | reverse complement strand
ACCGATAATATCTAATGCGTCTTTGATAGTAGGCATATCCAATTACCTCCTTCGGTGGTACTGTTTCTTACTATTATTATACGCTATTTCTCGTCAAAAATCAACCATTTGTTGTGACAGAGCCTTTATTTTATAGAATTATTCTCATCATATCTAGTTCATTTAATTTAATATCAGTTTTTATTTTCACGTATGAATTGGGATTAGCTTCTCCAACGACTTCCTCTCTTCCATGATCAATAAGAGTCATTTCTGGAAAAATAAAATCTCTAACATCTATTCCTGGACTAACTATCTGCACCATATCTCCAACATGAATTTTATTTCTTATACCAATTAAATATTCGTTATCCGATAATTTTTTTTCAACTTTTGCAACTAATTTATGTGTTTGACTATATGAGTTTCTATTATTATAATTCATAGATTCTACACCGGCTTTTTCATTATAAAATCCAGTTGTATAAGATCTATTAGAAACAGATTCTAACTCTTCTATCCATTTTGGATTTACTTCAAATTTTCCAGAATAATAACTATCTACTGCATCCCTATATACTTTTACAGCATTAGATACATAATATATTCCTTTCATTCTCCCTTCTATTTTTAATGAATCTACACCAACATCTAATATTTTATCTAACATATCTATAGTGCAAAGATCTTTAGAATTAAATATGTAAGTTCCTCTTTCATCCTCATATATAGGCATATATTCTCCAGGTCTAGTTTCTTCTACCAAAGAATATTTCCATCTACACGATTGGGCACAGTCTCCCCTATTTGCGTCACGAGATGTC
This sequence comes from Fusobacteriota bacterium, assembly GCA_023389595.1. Taxonomy (GTDB): domain Bacteria; phylum Fusobacteriota; class Fusobacteriia; order Fusobacteriales; family Fusobacteriaceae; genus Fusobacterium. Next base: position 16,451 of record JAEWEF010000002.1, on the reverse strand, counting down.
ATATAATTACTCAATAGACATCTTCCAGAAATTGACATACACATCGCTCCATGAACAAACACTTCAAGTTCTATATCTGGCACTTTTTCTCTTATCTGTTTTATATTTTCTAAAGAAATTTCTCTAGCTAAAACTACTCTTTTTGCTCCCATATCTTTCCACATCTTTACTGAACGCCAATTTGTATTACTAGCTTGGGTGCTTACACTTATATTTAAATTTGAATTTTCTTTAACTATTTGAAATACACCTAAATCTGCCACAATAACTCCATCTACATTAATATTTTCTAAAAATTTAACATACGATGGCAGTTCTTCTAATTCTTCGTTATGAGGAATTATATTAAGAGTTACATAAACCTTTCTATTCATGTTATGTGCATATTGAACAGCTTCTTTTAACTCTTCATCAGAAAAATTATTACTCCCAGCTCTTAAATTAAACATTTTTCCGCCAAGAAAAACTGCATCAGCACCATAATGTAACGCCATCTTAAATTTTTCCATATTGCCAGCTGGCGCTAACAATTCAACCTTCTTCAAAATTTTTCCGCCTTTCTATTTTAAAGTTTAATCTATTTGATTTGTATAAGATTTAAATTTAGTTATTTCTGGAACAAATAAAAATTGTACCGTTCCTATTTCTCCATTTCTGTGTTTCCCTATTATCAATTCAGCTATACCTTTATCTACAGAATCTTTATTATAATATTCATCTCTGTATAAAAAAGCTACTATGTCCGCATCTTGTTCTATAGCTCCAGATTCTCTCAAATCTGATAAAATTGGTCTTTTATCTGCTCTTGCCTCAACAGTTCTAGACAATTGAGATAAAGCTATTATTGGTATATTTAATTCGACGGCTAATTTTTTTAATCCTCTAGATATATCAGAAACCTCTTGCTGTCTATTGTCAACTTTTACATTCGAGCTCATTAGCTGTAAGTAATCTATAACAATAAGATCTAGTTCTCCTTCGCTTTTTAATTTTCTTGCTATATTTCTTATATTAGATATAGATGTACTCTGTTTTGAAATTTTAATATCCATATTAGCAATTTTACCAGTAGTTATACCAAGAGATGTCCATTCTGAATCGTTTAAATCTCTGTTAATAATTTTCTTTAATGGAATACCAGAATGAACTGATATTATTCTCTCAAATATTTGTTGAGCAGACATTTCTAAACTAGCAAGTAATACAGATTTTTTTTGTGATGCTACATTAAGGAGTAAATTTAAAGCAAAAGCTGTCTTCCCCATAGAAGGTCTTGCAGCAAGTATTATTAAATCTGACTTATTTAATCCATTAATTTTTTTATCTAAATCAATGTATCCTGTTGATAAAGAAAAAGCTTTACCTTTATTGTCTCTTATCAGATTCCCTTTTTTCACAAACTCTTCTATAAGTTCTCCGCTATCAAAAACTTCTTTTTTAGAAAACGAATTCGAAACGCTAAGTATCATAGCTTCTGCTTCATTAACTATGTCTTCAGCGTTTCTATCATCTTTAATTGACATTTCACATATTTTGCTAGAATAATTTATAAGTCTTCTTAATGTAGACTTATCTCTTATAATCATAGCATATTCAACTAATTTAACAGTATTTGTTATGCTAGTTAAAATTTCATTTATACTCTCTTCGATTTTTTCTATATCAATTTTTGAAATTTTTTTTATATTATTCATTACCATAACTACATCTATACTACCGTATGTATCATAACAGTTGGCCATAGTTTTGAAAATATCACCGTATATTTTGAAATAAAAATCTTCGTAAGTTATAATTTCAGCTACTTCAGTAAAAATATTGCTGTCTAAAAATAACCCCCCGATAAGAGCTTTTTCCGCTTCCAAACTATAAGGTAAATTTTCTGGTATATTAATGTCTTTACTACTCATTAAATCACCTTTTATTTTTCTTTAACAATAACTTTTAAAATTGCTTTTACTTCTGAGTGTAATTTAATAATAACTTCCTGTTCTCCAAGAGATTTTATATTACAATCTATTTTTTTTCTATCTATATCTAGTCCTAATTCTTCCTTTATTACAGCAGAAATTTCTTTATTTGTAATAGAGCCAAATAGTTTCCCATTTTGTCCTGTTTTGGCAGGAACAACTATAGTTTTACTTTCTATAAGTTTTTTTAATTCTATAGATTTTTCCTTTTCTGCTTCTTGTTTTTTTAACTCCTTTTGTTTTCTTTTTTCTATTTTATCTAACTCTTCTTTCGTTGCTAAAACTCCTTTTTTGTTTTTTATTAAAAAATTGTGAGCATATCCATCAGAAACTGTAACTAGGTCTCCTTTTCTTCCTTGCCCAGCAACATCTTCTAATAGTATTACTTGTATCTTCGCCATTATTCCCCTCCAAATTTGATTTTTAAATTAATTTTATCTAATCCAAATGACATTAAAGCACCAAATATAAAAGTTGCAAAAGGTAAGTTTATACCTATTATTACAGAAAATAAGTGCTTTAAAAATGACATTTTATTGTTATTATTACATAGTAACTTATATAAACTTTTTATACCAAAAAATAAATAAATTGTTTTTGATATTTCCAACATATATTGCAAATATAAGTTATTAATGTTTAATATCCTATCTAGAACTATCGGTATAACAAAAAATAATATCCATAGAGGAGATATACTCCAGTGCTGATAACCAATTTTTAGAATACTAAAATAAATTAAAATAAAAGACATATAAACCGTGAAAAATACAATTAAAAACATATTATTTAATATCAAATTTATTCCTTGATATAAAATTTCTTTATCTATTGTATCTTGTAGAATATTTGTATTTAAATAGAGTAGTAAATTTTGTTTTATAGTTCCAATATTTAATTGAAAATAATATGTTATCGCAATAGAAGTTACAAGTGCTCCAATTACACATTTATCATAAATACTTCTTATCTTTCTATTGTTAAATAGAATATAAAAAAGAAATTCGATTAAACATGGACCAATCACATAATAAACTGCTAGATGCTCATTGAAGTAGTATATAACAATCAAAGATGCAATATTCACTAAAAATATATTCAAAATATTTTTGTTTACTTTTCTTATTTTGTAAAGCGGTAGCATATATGAAATAAACGGAAAAATCAATCCGCCGATAAATAAGTAAATAACAACAAATATATTAAGAAAAGTTTCTAAAATTTGCATTAAATTTTCCTCCGCATTATTATTTGCTTTCAAAAAAATCCATAATTTTTTTGTCAAATTCATTATAAAATTCTGGTATTTGTTGCTCATCATCGAGGAAATTATATGATACAGTTAGACCATCATCATTATAAAAATTTCTAACAATTTTTAAGAATTGATAGCCAGTATCTTTTTCTTCCATTTTTTCCTTACCGAAAGCAAAAGATTTTTTAAAGCTTATAACTATATTGTCTCCATCTATTTTAGTAGGAATAGCGTTAGACAAATACATCTTAATTCCTATATTTTCTTGAAAAGACACATTTAGCAATTCATCCCAAGTGCTTTTTATTCTCTCTATAGTTAGAGTTACTTTATTTTTATTTTTGTCACTTATTTTTTTACTTTCATCATTAGTATCTATCTTTTCATTTTTACTCAATTTTTTATCTTGTTTACTTGATTCTAACTTTTCAGATTTATCATTATTTTCATTAACTTTTTTTTGTGAATCTGATTCGTTATTAATTTTAAAGTTCAAATTTAAACTATTAAATAATTCTTTTGACAACTCAGCAACTATAACATACCCTATTAATCTCTTATCATCTTCAAATTTAAATTTTGATAAGCTACTATAAATAACATTTATTATTGTATACCCTATTTTTATGTCTAAATTATTTGACTGCATTTCATTGACACAAAATTTAGCCATATCCTTAAAAAATATTTCAAGATCCAGTGAGTTTCTCCAAAAATCTTCTAAACTTTCATTTAAATCTAGTACTCTATTATTTTTTATATTTTCTAAAAAGTTTGATAGTTTTTCTTTAGGAGTAATACCTAAGATATAATTCGCATCTTCTAAACTAATATGTTTTGTAGAAGAGGTTACAATAAGTCTTTCTAATATAGATATAGCATCTCTCATGCTACCATAAGAATTTTCATAAATGATAGAATAAACTTCGTCATCTAAAGTATATTCTTCGTTAGAAGCTATATAAGATAATTTATTTTTAACATCAATTAAATTTAAAGGTTTAAAATCATATCTTTGACATCTAGAAATTATTGTTGGTATTATTTTTTCAATTTCGGTTGTTGCTAATATAAAAATAACATGTTCAGGTGGTTCTTCCAAAGTTTTCAATAAAGCGTTAAAAGCTTCTTTTGTAAGCATATGCGCTTCATCTATTATGTATATTTTTTTATTTCCTTCAACTGGATAATAATTTATTTTTTCTTTTATACTTCTAATTTCATCTATACTTCTGTTAGAAGCAGCATCAATTTCTATTAAGTCTTGAAAATTACCTTCGTTTATAGCTAAACAATTTTTACATTTTCCACAAGGCTCTCCATTCTCTAAAGGGTTTAAACAATTAACTCCCTTCGCAATTAAACGTGCAGTAGTAGTTTTCCCTACACCTCTTGGCCCAGAAAAAAGATACGCATGAGATAAATTATTATTCTTTAATGAATTAATAATAGTTTTCACTATCTCTTTTTCTCCAGAAATTTCATCAAATTTTTTAGGTCTATATTTCCTATATAAAGTCGAGTTCATATTTACTCCAAAATAATTTTTATTTAATAATAACTCATAAAGATACCAATTATAAAATTAATTTTTCAACAATAAATTTTATTTTTTGTGTATCAACATCAGTATTTATACAAGATTCATTTTTTATTATATTAAAAATACCATACACTGGTATTTTATCACACTCAATTATCCCTGATATTAAATCTCTCTTACACGCCACTGCTATTATAAAATCTGGTTTTACTTCTTTTATAAATTTTCTTGCAATAGTACCACCATTTGCAACTTTAACTTTAAAATCAGTGTTTTTATCTGTGTCAGCGAAATATTTTATCACACATCTACCACATTCAATACAATTAGAAATATCGTTTGTGATTCTGTAATTACATTCATAATTCTGTAAACAATGTGGAATTAGTATTAAAATATTTTTAGGCTTAATTTTTAAGTTTTTAATAATATAATCATTATTAAAATCAACAAATCTTTTTGCAAAGTATTCATTTATTTTTTGATTTTTGCTTCTCAACGTTAAAATAAAACAAAAATATAAAATTTTTAAAATGATTTTGGCAACTAATTCTTTCATTATATCACCATTATGATATTTTTTAAAGATTATATCACATAGAGTTTTTTTTACAAACTAAATAATTTATACAAAGCTTTAAAAACTATTTAATTTTTTTAATTAAATACTAAAAAAATTAAAAAATAAGCTAGATAAACTAGCTCATTTTTATTTTAAATATTTTTCAAACCAATCAGTAATTTCATTTAATCTTTTAATTCTTCCCTTCGGTCTTCCACTTCTTGAAAGTTCGTGATTTTCTTTTCTAAACATACAAAGTCTAGCATCAATTCCAAAATATTTTAGTGCTGTAAACATTTGTATTCCTTCAGGTAACCAACATCTATAATCTTCCTCAGAATGTATAAATAGCGTAGGAGTTTTCACATTGTTTGCATATTTCAACGGAGAATGCCACCATAGTTTATCGTGATTTTCCCATGGAGTAGATAAATTTTGATCTGCGTTAAAATAATAGCCTATATCTGTAGTTCCAAATTTAGATATCCAGTTTGATATACTTCTTTGTGAAGCTGCACATTTAAATCTATCTGTATGTCCTATTATCCAGTTGGTCATGTATCCTCCGTACGATCCTCCTGTTACTCCAACATTATTTTTATCTATATTGTATTTTTTAAGTACTAAATCTGTAAAATTCATTAAATCTTCATAATCTATAGTTCCATACTTTCCTCTTATATCTGCAAATTCATCTCCTTTTCCATCACTACCGTGAGGATTGCAGAAAAAAACAAAATATCCTTTGTTTGCCCATACTTGCATTTCGTGATAAAAAACATTTCCATAAACTGTTTTAGGCCCTCCATGTATATCTAATATAGCAGGATATTTTTTGTTCTGCTTATAATCTACAGGTTTTATCACATATCCCTCAGTTTTATGTCCGTTAGATTCAAATTCAATTTTTTCAGGAAGTGATATGTAATAATTTTCAAAAATATCTTTATTAAAAGAGCTTACTTTTTTTTCTTTATTGTTTTTTAAAGAATATATTTCTTGAAGTAGATAATCTTTCATTCCAACAAAAAATAATTCATTATCGTGAATATCAAAAAAATCAACAGAGCCATTCGTACTAGTTAATACTTTTTTATTTCCATCTTTATCGACATAATTTAAACAAGAATAGTCGTCTTTCGTACTAATAAAATATATCTTATCATTATGTACTTTTATAGAATATCCTCCTCCTAGTCTGCAATCGCTACCAACTGAAGAACCTATAGAAGCATCAAGTCTAATTAATTTTTTAATTTTTTTACCTTCTATTATATACAAATCTTGATTTTCATTTATTCCATGTTTTTTCATATCGCTTAAAGCCGCTACTATTTTTCCATCAAAATAGTCAGCATAACTTATATTATATTTTTTATCAGGTATTATTACTTTAGTTTTATTAGTTTTTATATCATATTCTGTCAATTCGTTAGTCTGTTGTTGTTTATCTGTGAATCTTAAAGAAACAAACAATATTTTACCATCTTTATATCTAAAGCTTTCTACATCGGTATAATTATCAGTTATTTCTAACAATTTATTTTCTTTATGATTATATATATAAAGTTTTTTTCTTTTTTTATTTGTAAATCCTAATCCATTCCCCCAGAATGGAATTTCATCTATAACTTCATACTCTTTTTCATCTTTGTATTTTGATATAGCTTTTATTCTCTCTTCTCCAGTTAAAGAATTTATATTAAAACTATTATTATCATGAATGGCCGTTAAAATATATGTATCTTTATCTATTTTTTTCATTGATACGATGCTAAGAGGTAAATCCAAAAATTTACTAGCTTCTCCACCATTTATATTTATGCTATATAAACTAGTCCAAGTTTCTCCTTCATCCTTAAGTTTGTTTATCTTTTGATCTCTATCAGAAATAAAAACTACATTTTCATCATCTAACCAGAAAAAGTTCTTTTCGTTTCTTAAATTTGTTAATTTTTTAAAATTATTTTTTTTATCCTTAATCCAAATATAATGTGAATAACCATTGTTATCTAAATTGCTTTCACTAACTGTAAAAGCCAAATTTGATCCGCTATAATTAAAACTTAAATTAGATATAAATTTGTACTCTAAAAAAGTATCTACATTAATTTTTTTCATATTATACACTCCCTTATTTATCATTTTCTAAATAATTTTTTCAAATCTATTTTATAAGGTGGATACCTGAAAAGCAAATCTGGAATTTTAGATCTTTTCATTACTCCCGTTTCGTAAGTGAAAATATCGTAAGAATATTTACCATGATATTTTCCTATACCGCTATTTTTTATTCCACCAAAAGGTAAATTATAGTTAGTTATATGTAAAAGCGTATCATTTATCGTAACTCCTCCGGCCGAAATATTTTTTATAATTTTTTCTGCATTAAATTTATCGTTAGTGAATATATACATTGCTAGTGGAAAATTATTTTTCTTTATTGTATCTAATATATCATCTATATTTTTGTAAGATAAAACAGGTAAAAACGGTCCAAAAATTTCTTCTTTCATAAATAAGCTATCCATATCAGTTGCAAATATTTTCGGCTTCATTTTTTGTTTTTCGTAACTTATATCCGTTTCGCAAAATATTTTTTCTGCCTTGAGCATAGTTTTAAAATATTCAATCTTTTCTTTATCTATAATTTTAGAATAAAATTTACTATCTAAAATATTTTCTCCATAGAGTCTATCTATAACTTTATAGCACTCATCTATAAAAATTTCTCTTTTTTCTTCCTCGATTAAAACATAATCAGGAGCTATGCAAGTTTGTCCTGCATTAATTAATTTTCCATACATTATTCTTTTTGCTGCAACAGAGATGTCGAAATCAGAAAAAATTATAACAGGGCTTTTCCCTCCAAGTTCTAAAACGTATGGTATAGATTTTTTTGCTGCAAATTCAGCTATTTTATCTCCGACTTTTTTTGAACCAGTAAAAAATATAAAATCAGTCTCATCTTCTAAGAACCTCTTTTTATCATTATCCTCATCTAGTCCTATAACTTTTACCTCATTTTCATCGAAAATTTTTCCTAAAATTTCTTTAATTAAGATTGAAGTATTAAAACTTTTGTGTGATGTTTTCAATAAAACTTTATTTCCTGCAGCTAACGCTCCAATTAAAGGGACCATAGACAAATAAAAAGGATAATTCCAAGGAGAAGCTATACTAACTTTACCATAAGGTTTTTTTATTATATATGACTTGCTAAAAAAGTTTAGCATCTGTCCTCTAATTTTTTTAGGCTTTTCCCATTTTGATAAATTTTTTATAGTATGTTCAAGTTCTGATAATGTAGTATAGTATTCCGAAATATAAGCTTCATTATGATTTTTACCTAAATCTTTTTCTAAAGCAGACAATATTTTTTCTCTGTTTTTAGATAATTCTATTTTTATTTGTTTCAATTTATTAATTCTATAATTTATATCCATTTAAATTACCTCTAATTATTTATATCACAAAACAAAATACAATAAAAGAGTTTTTATATTACTTCTTGAAAGCTACTAAAAAAAGTATATCATTTTACATATAAATGTGATAAAATTTAAATCATCTAAATTTGTAACAATAGAAAGGAATTTTATATGAATGTAACAAACTTAAAAGATTTTATCTCTGAAATAAAAGATAGAATTTTAAATAATGGAGAAATTTCTTATGAAGAAGCTATTACTTTAAGTAATATAGATAATTCAGATAGAGAAACTTTAGACATTTTATTTAAAGCAGCTAATGAAATTAGAGAAAAATTTTGTGGTAATTATTTTAATCTTTGTACAATTATAAATGCAAAATCTGGAAGATGCTCAGAAAATTGTAAATATTGTGCTCAATCTGCTCACTATAAAACTAATGCAGATGTATATCCTTTAGTATCTAAAGAATTTGCATTGTCAGAAGCGGAAAAAGTTTATTCTGAGGGAGCTCACAGATTTTCTCTTGTAACAAGTGGAAGAGGACTAAATGGAAATGAAAAAGAAATAGACAAACTAGTAGAAATATATAATCATCTCAGAGAAAATATTGGTATAAACTTATGTGCATCTCACGGAATATGTACTAAAGAAGCTCTTCAAAAACTTTATGATGCTGGCGTTAGAGTATATCATCATAATCTAGAGGCATCGAAAAATTTTTATCATAATATATGTACAACACACACTTATCAAGACAGGGTTAACACTGTTCTTAACGCTAAAGCAGTTGGTATGAGTGTTTGTAGTGGTGGTATTTTTGGTTTAGGAGAAAGCAGAACAGACAGAATAGATATGGGATTTGCATTAAAAGAATTACAAGTTGATTCTGTTCCTATAAATATACTTAGTCCAATAAAAGGAACTCCTTTAGAAAATAACGAACCAATAGATCCGATAGAGGTAATTAAAACTGTAGCCATATACAGATTCATTCTTCCTAAAGCTTTCATAAGATATGCTGGTGGAAGGTCGAATTTGGGAAAATATGTTAAATTAGGTTTTCAATCTGGTGTAAACTCTGCATTGACAGGTAACTTTTTAACTACAACTGGAGACACAATTCAAGGCGATAAAAATATGATAACGGAGCTGGGATATGAAATATAAAAATGGTTTTTTTATAATTGGTACGGACACAGATATAGGAAAAACTTATGTCAGTTCTTTACTATATAAATCAATAAGAGAGTTTAATGGTTTTTATTTTAAACCGATACAAAGTGGTTGCTACAAAAAAGAAAATAATATAATAGCACCGGATGTTGATTTTATATGTACTTTTAATAATATAGATTACAATTCAGAAATGGTAGGTTGCACTCTTATAGCTGAAGTTTCTCCACATCTGGCAGCAGAATTAGAAAACAAAAAAATTGATTTATCAGAAATCGAAAATAAAATATCTATACTTAAAAATAAATATACTTATTTGTTATTCGAAGGTGCCGGAGGTCTTCATGTTCCAATTATAAGAAATAATTTCTTTATTTATGATTTAATAAAAATGATAGATGTCCCTGTAATAATAGTTTCAAGTACAAAAGTTGGGTCAATTAATCATGCAATACTCACATTTAATGCACTAAAAAGTATGAATATAAAAATACACGGTTTTGTATTTAATAATTATACAGGTAATTTTTATGAAAACGATAATATAAAAAATATTTTAGATATTTCTGGATGTAAAAATTATTTAGTTATTAATAAAAATCAAACAGAAATTAAAAGAGAAGAATTTTTAAATTTTTTTGGAGGTTATTTTCATGAATAATTTTTCTGAATTAGAAAAAAAAGATTTAAAATATATTTTTCATCCATGTGCTCAAATGAAAGACTATGAAGATTCTCCACCTCCTGTAATCACTAAAGCAAATGGAGTATATCTATATGATGAAAGAGGTAATTCTTATATAGATGCCATATCTAGCTGGTGGGTTAATTTATTTGGACACTCTAATGAGAGAATAAATAATGTAATATACGATCAAATAAATACTCTTGAACATGTTATTTTTGCAAATTTTTCACATGAACCAGCAATAGAATTATGTGAAGAATTAACTAAAGTTTTGCCAAAAGGAATAGAAAAATTTCTTTTTGCAGATAACGGTTCTTCAAGTATTGAAATGGCATTAAAATTAAGTTTTCAATACCATGCACAAACTGGAAATCCACAAAAAACAAAATTCGTTTCACTACAAAATTCATACCATGGTGAAACGATTGGAGCTTTAGGAGTGGGAGATATAGATATTTTTACTAAAACTTATAAACCACTTTTAAAAGAATCTATTAAACTTGAAGTTCCATATTTAGATAGTAATTTAACAGAAAAAGAATTTTTAAATTTAGAAAATACTTGTATAGAAAAAATGAGAAAACTTTTATACGAAAATCATAACGAAATTGCAAGTGTAATAGTTGAACCTATTGTACAAGGTGCTGCAGGAATGAAAATATATTCTGCAAATTTCTTAAAAGCTCTTAGAGAAGAAACTAAAAAATACAATATACATCTTATAGATGATGAAATTGCTATGGGTTTTGGTAGAACAGGAAAAATGTTTGCGTGTGAACATTCAAATATTTCTCCAGACATAATTTGTCTATCTAAAGGAATTTCAACAGGATATTTCCCTATGGCAATAATAGGTATAACAAAAAATATTTTCGATGCTTTCTATGCTGATTACAAGGAAGGCAAATCTTTTTTACATTCTCACACATATTCAGGAAATCCAGTTGGATGCAAAATAGCTGTTGAAGTTTTAAAAATATTTAGAGAAGAAAATATATTAGAAATTGTTAATAAAAAATCTGCATATCTAAAAAAAGAATCTGAAAAAATTTTTAAAGATAATAAAAATATTGTATCCATCAGACAAATAGGTCTTATAATGGCAATTGATTTAAAAGAAATTAAAAACAAAAGAATAAGTGTAGAAATATATAAAATTGCAGCTAAAAAAGGCGTTTTATTAAGACCGCTTGGTAATACTTTATATATAATTCCTCCATATATTATAACAGAACAAGAAATAGATACTGTTCTTAGAGTTTGTAAGGAATCTATAGATGAATTATATTCTTAACAAGGTGATATTATGAGTTTAAAAAAATTTTTTATATTTTTGATGTTGATGCTGTTCTCGTTAAAAGCTTTTTCAGAAAATAAAAAAATTGGAGTCATTCTACCAAATTATAACGAAACTTTTTATAATAACTTAAAAACTTCATTAGAAAATAAATCAAAGTCATATGGTTTCGATATAATAAATCTAAACTCCGAAGATAACATTTCAAAAGAGGTTAGCAATGTTGAAAATTTAATAATGAATAATGTTGATGTAATAGTAGTCAGACCTATAGATGTGGAAAAATCTTCGAATGCTCTTAAGGCTGCCAATCTAAATAAAATTCCTGTAATACTTTTAGAATTAAAGGTTGAAAATGAAAACTATAATTCAATAATTAAATTTAACTATGACAATATAGGTAATCAAATAGGAGAATATTTGATAGAAGCTTTACCAGAAAATAAAAATAAGATAGCAAAATTAAAATTCTTTGACGATGAAAACATAAATAAAAAAATTGACAACGACATAAAAAAAATAACAGCTGGTAAGATAGAGATAATTTCAGATAAAAAAATAAGATATGATGATAATAAGGGAATAAATTCAATAAAAGATATCATTATAAATCATCCTCAAATTGATGCCATTTTAGCATATAATGAATCTTTAGCGTCTTCTACTTTAAAGGTTTTAAAAGCTGCTGGAAGATCTGATATCAAAGTTATCTCTATAGGAAGTAACGATCAAATAGAAAGAGCTTATAGAAATAAAGAAATATCTGCTATATTTATAAAGAATTATAATGAATTTTCAAATAAAATTTTAGAATTATCACATAAAATTCTTAATAAAGAAGAATATGATAAAGAAATTAATATCGATATTAATCTATTTAAATAAAAACAAAAAAGAAGTGTTTTAAACACTTCTTTTTTTTATAAATAAAAAACTCTCCGAAATTTAAGGAGAGTTCCGATTCTTATTAATGGTGCCTAGGAATGGATTCGAACCATCGACCGTACGGGTATGAACCGTATGCTCTAGCCAGCTGAGCTACCTAGGCGTTGGTGGAGATAAGCGGGATCGAACCGCTGACCTACGCAGTGCAAGTGCGTCGCTCTCCCAGCTGAGCTATATCCCCATATTTATGGAGCGGGAAACGAGGCTCGAACTCGCGACCTCAACCTTGGCAAGGTTGCGCTCTACCAACTGAGCTATTCCCGCAGCTTTTTTATACTATCACATTTAACTTTTTTTGTCAATTTTATTTTTGATTTTTACATACAAAATAAGCCACTTCGTAGGTAAGTTTCTTATCTTTAAAACTTTTTATTTTAGAAATAGATACATTTTTTTCAATATTTGTTACACCTGTATATTTTAAATGTCTCAGTGCATCAATAGATTTATCAAATTTCAAAACTATTGTATCTTTGGTATATTCAACTTTGTCAAAATATTTTTCTGCAATTTCTTTTATTTCATAACAACTTTTATAATTTAAACTTACTCCAAAATGATTTTTAATTTCAATTAAATTCCCATCAACATATATAGAAAACACTAGGTAATCTGATGACTTAGATAACTTAAAAAATAATTCATCTAAATTTTTTATCCACTGAAAAACTGAACTAGACAATATAATATCTGATTTTGGTATTTCTATTTTTTCTATGTCACCTTCTATAAATTCAACATTATTTATACCATCTAGTTTGCCGTGAGGGTAGTACATGTCATTTAAAAAAAGTTTTTTGATATTTATTTTTTGGGTATAAATTTTTGTGAAATACCCTGTGCCACAGCCTATTTCAAAGGCAGTATCAAATTTTTTTTCGTCTATATAGTCAACCAACTTTTCTGCAACTTTTTGTTGCACAAATGAGTAACTATCATATTTATTATAAAATTTTTCAAAATTCATATATATCTCCGTATAAAATTTAAAACTTCAGTGTTATCAAAAATATAATGTGGCATATCTAAAATAATATAGTCAGCGTCATGTTTATTGCAATATTTTATCTGTCTTGTATAAGGTACAATTTTATCTTTCGTTCCTATTACATATAATTTAATACAATTTTCTAATTCTTTATAATTTATTAATGTATATTCTAATTCCTTTTTTAAAGAGTCTATATCTTCATTATATATATAACTCTCTAAATATCCCATATTATTATAAAAATGTTTTAAATTCTCTTTATTTAAATTTGCAATAGTTTTTTTGTATATAGAAGAACTAATTCCATAATTTCCTATTATTAATGGATTACCATTTATAGCTATGCTCTGATATTTTTGAAAATATTCATTTTCATTCAAAAATTTATTTAAATAATAAACTCCAAGTGACCATCCAATAAATAATATGTCGTCGTAATTTTCAAGAATATTTTTATCTAATGAATATGGATATTTTATATTCATTATTTCATATTTTTTTGAACAATTTATTTTTTTTAAAAATTTTTTTGTTCCCCATCCATTAAAAAATACTATCAATTTCATTTTTTAGTTCCATTAAAAATTTATATATATCGTCAATATTCATATCTGCCCTCAAACTAAGTCTTAACCTAGCAGTATTAATTGGTACCGTAGGTTCTTTTATTGCGTGCACAACGTAACCTTTTTTATTTAAATTATTGGCAATATTTGTAGCCTTTAAATTATCTCCTATAATTACAGAAACAATATTTGATTTAGTTTCAGAATTAATACCTATTTCTTTTAAATATTTTAAAGTTTTTTCCGTAATGCTTTTTAAATTATTTTGTCTTTCCTCTAGTTTATACATATTTTTCAAAACGTATAAATTCCAAAAATTATTTATAGGAGGTAGAGCTGTAGAATAAATAAATTTTCTACTCTTATTAATTATATAATCTTTATATTCTTGCGAACATATTACATAAGCCCCTACGGATGCTCCTCCTTTTCCAAGTGGAATAATTAAAAAATCTATCTGATTAATTTTTTTATTATTGTAACAGATTCCATACCCGTGAACACCATAGGAATGTGCCTCATCGACTATTAAATAAAATTTATATTTTTTCTTTAACTCCAAAATTTTATCCAAATCGAAAATATCTCCGTCCATACTATAAACACTTTCTGTTACAACAAAAATATCTTTGTATTTAGAAGAATACTCTATGAGTATTTGTTCTAACTCTTCATTATCTAAATGTTCATAACGTAATAATTTTGCACCAGAAGAAATAATTCCATCATATATAGAAGCGTGATTTAATCTATCACTTATTATTAATGAATGTCTGCTACAAAAAGTTTCTAAAATAGAAGAATTAGCGTCATAACCAGAGTTAAATACAACACATGGTTTACCATATATTTTTTCTACTTCATTTTCAAGCTCTAAGACAATTTCATAACTTCCGGTTATAAGTCTAGATGAAGAAGATGATAACATAAAATTATTCTGTTTTTTATTTTCAAACTCTTTATAAAAATCTTTAATAAATTCTTCATATGTTGATATTCCTAAATAATCATTTGTTGAAAAATTCATTTTAAAATTTTTATAATTTCTAAGTTCTCTGTAGGTGTTATTTTCTTTTATCTTATTTAAACTAAATGTTACATCCATAAAAACTCCTATATTTTAAATACATAAGGTGAATGCATACAGCATTCACCTATTCTTTTTCAAAATATGTTTCTTTTAAATAATTGTAAATAAGATACCCTTGCTCCAAAGGTATCTGAGTTTTATCGTTCAAAATTCTATTAACATTGAAAATATTAAATAATTTTTCATAGTAAACTAAAGTTATGTACATATTTTCATTGTCGTCTTTTAATTTATATATTTCAAAAATAAAATTGTGATCTTCTTTTTTTTCAACCGGCATTAAATACTTGAAAGCATCATATCTCTTTTTATAGATTTCATCTTTCAACCATTTATAATTTCCTCTATAATTATAATATAATCTTATATTTAAGATGTAATTAGATTCTTTTATTACTTGTTCGTCCATAAACCTTTCCTCCACAGACAAAAGTTACATTAATAATTATATCAAAATAGAAAAAAATAATCAATTTAAAAATTAATTTAATAAATATTTTCAAATTATACCCTTGAAATATTTTTAATGTTACACTAATGAAAGCATAGCCGAAAAACTTTATATTGACAGGGCGACATATTTTAGAAATCGCAACAGATTAATAAATTTATTGGTTGAGATTTTATTCCCTGAAGAAATTATTAAAAAAATTTGCGACTAATTTGCGACTGTCAAGAGACTTTTTATATGTTATTATGTTATTATGAGAAAAAATACGAAAGGACGAATAAATGGGTAAGTAAAAAATAAAAGTCTTTAAATAAATTAAAGACTTTTATTAATGATTCTACAAATTTGGTACTTTAATAATAACCTATTTTATAAATAAAGTCAAGGAGTTTAATATGAATAATCACGGAGGAGTTAGAGAAGGATCAGGAATAAAGCCTAAGGTAAATAAGAAAATAGTAAAAGCTGTTAGACTATCTCCTGAGA
>JAEWEF010000083.1 GCA_023389595.1 Fusobacteriota bacterium | reverse complement strand
ATGTAAAAAAATTATACGAACACGGGTTAGATGCAGTAATAGTTCAAGATTTAGGTTATGCGTATTTTTTACATAAAAATTTTCCAAATTTAGAAATACATGGCAGTACACAAATGGCATTATTTTTTTCAGAAGAAATAAATTTTTTAAAAAAATATGGTTTTACAAGAGTTGTTTTGCCAAGGGAATTATCAGCTGATGAAATAAAAAATATAAGAAAAAATACCGACATGGAATTAGAAGTTTTTGTTTCAGGGGCTATGTGTGTATGTGTATCTGGACAGTGTTATTTTAGTAGTTTTATTGGTGGTAGAAGTGGAAATAGAGGTCTTTGTGCTCAACCTTGTCGAAAAGAATATTCTAATTCAAAAAATAATAAAGGATTTTTACTTAGCCCTAAAGATCAATTAATGACTTTTGATGAAATAGAATTTTTAAAAAATATAGGTGTTGACAGTATAAAAATCGAAGGAAGAATGAAAGATGAAAGTTATGTTCAACAAACAGTAGAATATTATAAAAATTTAATAAACGGATTAAGAGTAGAGGAAAATATTTCCAAAATTTTTAATCGTGGATATTCTAAAGGATATTTTTATGGGAGAAATAATAATTTAATAAACTCTAAGTATTCAAAGCATATAGGGTATAAAATAGGAATTATTAAAAATAAAGAGTTATTACTTGAAAAATCTTTATCTGTTGGAGATGGAGTAGTTTTTTTAGATAAGGATTATAATGTACTAGAAGGGAGATATATAAATAGTATAACTTTATCGTCAAATAAAAAGTCTAATAATATAGCACAAAAGGGAGATGTTATTTTAATTGAAACTCCAAAAAATACAAAATATGTTTATAAAAATTATGATTTTAAATTAAATAAAGAAATATCCAAAAATATAAAAAATAACTCCAAAAAAATTCCTGTATCAATTTTTCTTGAAGCAAAAGTTAATGAAACTATGAAAATTATTTTTAAATATACTAAAAATTCTGACGGTATTATAGATTTTTTTTGTGAAACAGATTTTGTTCTACAGGAATCATTAAATAAAAAAATTGATAAAAAGATAATATACGAAAAAGTTTCAGAAATAGGAGATAGTACTTTTTATCCTGAAAGAATAGATATAAATATTGATGAAAATGTGTTTATACCTCTTTCTGAATTAAAAAAAATAAAAAGAATGTGTGTAGATGGATTGACGAATAGAATAATAACTAGTTACAGAAGAAATGATAATTTAAATTTTGTAAGCATATTAAATTCTAACAAAAATTCTATTAGTAAACCTCCTAAATTATTGGCATTATACAACAATGATGAACAATATAAAGTCTTAAAAGAAAATATGCAAAATTTTAATTTAGATTTGTTAATAAGTAAAAACTCAAATTCATTTCAAGATAGCAATATTTTATTAGCATCTAGTTTAGCTCAAGTATTAAACACAAATAAAGGTGTTTTACTGAATTGGAATCTGAATATTTTTAATAGTTACTCATTTGAACTATTGAGCAAAATAAATAATATTTTTGGAGTTATTATTTCTCCAGAACTTAGCTTTGAAAAAATTTCTAAAATAAATGCGAATAAATTAAAAAAATGCGTACTAATATATTCTAAAATTAAAGCTATGACAATAAATAATTCAATTTCAGAAAACGAAAACGATATATTTATAAATAACGAAAAAGATAAATTTATTATAAGTAAACATTTGGATGTAACTGAAATTTTTTTTGAAAAACCTCTTAATATAATAAATGACATTGATAGCCTAAACTATTTAATGGCAGATTACTACGTTTTAGATTTTTCAGATGAGTCTAGTGAAGAAATTTTCAAAATTTTAAGTCAGTTAAAAACAAAAAGAGGAGATTATCGTCCTTATAATTATAAAAAAGGAGTTTTTTAAATGAAAAAACATAACCTTAAATTAATAAAGAATTTAGGAACTTTTTTTGGTTTAGGAGAAATGAAAGTTGCACCAGGTACTTTTGGTACACTTGGAGGTATTCCTATTTTCATATTCCTAAATTATATAAAGAGATTCTTCATAAATAATATGGTATATAATTCTTTTTATTTTTTATTTTTAGTTATATTTTTCTTCATAGCCGTTTATATAAGTGATATATGCGAAAGAGAAATATATAAAAAAGAGGATCCACAATGTGTTGTTATAGATGAAGTATTAGGATATTTAACAACATTATTTTTAATTAATCCTGTAGGAGCAAATAAAACATTAATTGCTATATTATTGTCTTTTGTAATATTTAGAATATTAGATATAACTAAAATAGGCCCTATATATCATTCACAAAAATTTGGTAATGGTGTTGGTGTTGTTCTGGATGATTTTTTAGCTGGAGTAATAGGTAATGTTATTTTAGTGTGTATTTGGTCAATGTTTTTTTAATGGGAGTTTTATGAAGGCAGCTATATTATTAATTGGAACAGAACTTTTAAATGGATTAACTTTAGATACTAATAGTATATATATTTCTGAAGAGTTAAATAAAATTGGAATAGAGGTTAAATATAAATTATTAGTTAGAGATTTTGTAAATGAAATTTTAGATGCTTTAAATTTTTTAGAAAATAAAGTTGATTTAATTATAGCTTCTGGAGGATTGGGACCAACTGACGA
>JAEWEF010000082.1 GCA_023389595.1 Fusobacteriota bacterium | reverse complement strand
AGCTCAATCTATAAAAATTCTTGAAAGTTATAGAAGCGTTCTAGATAAAGAGCTTGCTAATCTTAGTATGTTAGAATTAGATGATTTAGTTACATTTTTTGATGTTGCAACTATATTGCAAAGATTTGAAATGATATCAAGAATTAAAGAAGAGATAAAATTTTATCTAACAGAATATGGTGTCGACGGAAGGCTTATGAATCTACAAGTTTCTGAATTACTTTTTGGACTGGAAGAAGAATACAGTGATTTTGTTAAAGATTATGTAAATGTAGGTATGGATGTAGAAGATGTAAATAGCAATCTGTCCACTTTAAATGATGAAGAATTATTAGAAATTGAAAATTTGTGTTCTGCAATAGGTTATCCAAAATCTTACAGCACGCTTGATAATAAAATTACTTCAAAAGGTTACCGAATGTTGGGAAAAATTAGCAAATTAACAAAAAAAGATATAGAAAAAATTGTTAGCACTTACAATTCTATAGCTGAGTTACAAGAGACTTCTGACGAAGAATTGCTAGCTATAAAAATGAGTAAGTTCAAAATAAAAGCTTTAAGATCTGGATTAAAAAGATTGAAAGTTGCTTTTGAATTAGAAAAATAATTATCGAGGAAATTAAAAAAGTATGAAAGATAATATTGCTTTGATAGGATTTATGGGAAGCGGTAAAAGTACCGTTGGAAAAATTTTATCAAAATCGTTAGATATGAAATTTGTTGACATAGACAAACTGATATCATCTTATGAAAAAAAATCTATAAATGATATTTTTGCAGAAAACGGTGAAATTTATTTTAGAAATTTAGAATTAAAAACTATTTTAGAAAAATCAATAGATAATAATGTTGTTATATCAACTGGTGGTGGAGTCGTAATCGATAACGAAAATATAAAAAATTTACAAAAAACTTCATTCATCGTTTATTTAAATTGCGATATCGAAACACTTTATCACAGATTAAAAAATTCTAAAACTAGACCTATACTAAATGGTGTTGATGATAAATATTTTAAAATAAAAGAGCTTTTAGAAAAAAGAGAATTTTTGTATAGATGTTCAGCAGATTTTATAGTAGATATAGATATAAATTCAAATATATTAGACACAGTTGAAAAAATAAAAAATGCATACATTAATAGTTAAAAAAGCACCTTAAATGGCGCTTTTTTATATTTGAGATAAAATAGTTTCATCTATATCGAAGTTTGAATAAACTTCTTGTACGTCATCTAGATCTTCAAGAGATTCATGTAATAATATAACTTTTTTAGCTGTTTCAACGTCTGAAATTATAATTTTGTTTTCTGGTATCATAGAAATTTCTGCATCTTCAACCGCATAGTTAAGATTTTTAATATTTTCTAAAACATTATTTAATTCAGAATAATCAGTTATTATTTCATAAACTGTATCATTTTCAATTATATCTTCTGCTCCTGAATCAATTGCATCAGACATCAATTTTTCAAAATCAATATTTTCATTTTTTATAGTAATTATACCTTGTTTTTTAAACATCCAAGACACTGCTCCATCAGTACCTAAATTTCCACCTTTACGTGTAAAAACAGTTCTAACTTCAGATGCAGTTCGGTTTTTATTGTCCGACACGGCATCAACTATGAAAGCAGTTCCTGACGGACCGTAACCTTCATATCTTAGCTCTAAAAAGTCAACTCCCTCAAGTTCTCCACTTCCTTTTTTTATAGCTCTTTCCATTATATCTTTAGGCATATTACCAGATTTAGCTTTTTCTATAGCTAATCTTAGTCTTGGATTAAAGTTTGGATCACTACCACCTTCTCTAGCAGCTATAGTAAGTTCTCTACCTAGCTTAGTAAAAAGTTTTGCTCTTTTTTTATCTTGAGCACCTTTTCTGTGTTGAATATTAGCCCATTTACTGTGTCCTGCCATATATTCCTCCTCAAAATTTTTAATTAATTTTAACATATTTTTTTAAATATGTATATATTTAAGCAAATGCAATTATTGAAAAAATTTATCATTTATAAAATATTTTTTTTGTTAAAAAATAAATATATGGTAGAATATTCCATATTAATAAACTAAGAGGTGCATTATGGGTAAAATATTTGGGTATGGTAAAAATGATATACCTTATATAAATAGATTAAAAAGATTATCGTTTTATTTAGTTGTAATAATAGTGTTTGTTGTAAATGTATTTTTATCAACTTCTTTGAATTTAAAAAATATATCTGATAACTTGATAAATAATAGTAAGTTAATAGTAGATCTAAAACATAATATAGATGAAGTTAATAAAAATAATTTAGAGAGAGATATAATAGAAAATTCTGGAGTTACTGAAGTTAGGTTTATTGATAAAAGAGAAAGTTTTAGAAAGTTACAGGATGATCTTAGTATTTCTATACCTGAATCTAGTAATCCTTTGTATGATTCTGTCTTAATATCTGTTAAAAATAAAGAAGATATTAATAAGATTAGAGAAAAGTTAGAATCACTTGAAGAAGTAAAAGAAGTTTATGTAAATGACTTATATTTAAATGAAAGAATAGATAAAGGAAACATTTATAATGTTATAAATATGGTGTTAGCTGCTGTGATGATAATGTTAGCAATTTCTTGTATATTCATTTTTAAGTTATTAAATTCTGTTTATTTTTTAAACAGAACAAATATTTCAAAAAACTACAAACAGACGTTATCTAATTCTAAAAAAAGATCTATATTAAATTTTGCAAGTTCATCACTAATAGGAACGCTTATATTCTTTAATGTTTATGTGTACATAAGGAATAATATTATACCTAAGGATGTACTTTACCAAATATTTAGTTTAAAAGAAATTTTTATTTATAATTTAGCTGCTTTAGTTATATTAAATTTAATAATAATTATTTTACCGGCATCAATTTTTAATATAGTTAACTATGAAAAGGGAACGGAGAAAGAAAATGACTCTATCTTATTTGAAACAGAAGTTAATGAATAATAAAATAATTTTTATTTGTTTTTTCATGTCAGTATTTTTAATTTCTTATGGAGCAAGTATAAATGATATGAACAAGAAGTTGAAAGATATTGATAAGCAAATAGAATCAAAAAATGCAAGAATAAAAAATATAAATGTTGAAACCGGTAAATTGAGCGATCAAATAAAAAAATTAGAAATAGAAATAAAAAAAGATGAAAAAGAGCAACAAAATATAGCTGAAGAGATAACTGTAGTTGAAAAAAATATAGATTATGGGCAAAAAAATCTTGAAATAGCAGAAGAAGAAATAGGATTAAAAAGCAGTGAGTATTCTGCTAAAATTTTAGCTTGGGATAAGTATTCTAAGATACTTGGCGATGAAACTAATAAAAGATACGAACTAAAAAAACAATATAGAGATGTTTTGAATGGAGATCTAAATCGTATAGACTATATCATTAAGATTGAAGAAAAAATAAAAAAATACAAATCTGAAATAGAAAATCAAAAAGCTAAATTAGACAAATTAAAGAAAGAATTGTCAAATTCTATAAGCGAAAGCAATAAGAAAAAAGCTAAACACTCTGAATTGATTTCTAAATTAAATAGTGAGAAAAAAACTCACCAGAAAAACATAGAATCACTTAAAAAAGAAAAGACTAGAATTTCTAAAGAAATAGAGAGAATAATTAGGGAAAATGCTAAGAAAAATTCTCAAAAGAAAGGCAGCACAACTCAAAAAACTAGCATGAGTAGTAGTAAAGCTTATCAAATAATAGGAAAAACAACAAAGCCTTTAAACGGAAGCATAGTTGTTGCATTTCATGAAAAAAAATCTGGGCTAGTTGAAAGCAACGGAATAGAAATAGCTGGAAAAGTTGGTTCTAATATTGTGGCTGCAAAATCTGGCAAGGTAATTTATGCTGATAAATTTCAAGGCTTAGGAAAAGTTGTTATGATAGATCATGGAAATGATATAATAGGCGTTTATGGAAATTTAATAAGTTTAAAAGTGTCTGTTAACTCAAAAGTAAATGAAGGACAGTCTATAGGAAGTTTAGGATTATCTAGTGAAAATAAACCGAGACTTTACTATGAACTTAGAGCAAATTTAAATCCTATAAATCCTGTTCCAACATTTAAATAATAACGGTGGTAAAATGTTAAAATTCTGTATCATTTATAACGAAAGTAAAGATAAGGCAAATAAAATATATAAAGAGTGTTATGATTATCTTAAACAAAAAAAAATAGAAATATTAGATATAGATGAAATTTATAATTGTGATTTTTTAATCGTCATAGGTGGTGACGGAACACTTCTCAGAGCTTTTAAAAAAATAAATGATATTTCTAACAATCTTCCTAAAATAATAGCTATTAATGCTGGAAGTATGGGTTATTTAACAGAAGTTACTTATGAAAAATATAAGGAAATAATAGATGATGTAATAAATGATAATTATAGATATGAAGAAAGATATTTTATGGAAGTATCTGTTTATAATAAAAAGTACTACTCCCTTAATGAAGTTGTAGTAAATAGAGATAACAAAGTTATGAATATCATAGATATAGAAATATATTCGAACAACAATTTTTTAGCTAAATATCAGGGGGACGGTATACTTATATCTACACCTACTGGATCAACAGCTTATTCATTATCTATAGGTGGACCTATAGTTATACCTTCTCTGAGTTTATTTTTAATTAGTCCAATTGCTACACACAATTTAAATACAAGACCTATAATATTGGATGGAGATATGTCTATAGATTTAATTGTAGATACAAATAATAATGAAGCCTTTTTAAACGTAGATGGACAATTTATAGGAAATGTAAAAAAAGATGATAGAATTAATATTAAATACTCAGATAGAAAACTGATGCTTGTTATACCTAAAGATAGAAACTATTATGATGTTTTAAGAAGGAAGTTAAAATGGGGAGATAACTTATGTTAAAAAATCTTAAAATAGAAAATTTAGCTATAATAGATAAAGTTGATTTAGATTTTGAAAATGGCTTTATAGTTTTAACTGGTGAAACTGGTGCTGGAAAATCTATAATAATAAGTGCAATAAATTTTCTTCTTGGTGAAAAAGCTAGCATAGAAATGATAAGAGATGGAGCAGAATATTTGTCGGCACAAGGTGCTTTTTTATTAAAAGAAGATCAAATAAATAGTTTGGAAAAATATGATTTAGATATAGAAGATAATAAATTAATAGTGAAAAGGCAATTAAATATAAATGGAAAATCTAAAATTACTATAAATGATATAAGAGTTACTTTGCAAGAATTGAAGGAAATAATGGCTTGCATTGTTGATATAGTAGGACAGCATTCTAATCAAATGCTACTCAATAAATCTAATTATATAAATTTGTTAGATGGTTTTTTAAGAAGTGATACTCAAGAAATTAAGAAGACAATTTCAAGAGTTGTTAGCGAGTATAATGTTGTTAAAAAAAAATTAGATAACCTTGAAAGCGATAAAAAAGATTCTGAAGAAAAAAGAGAATTTTACGAATATCAATTGAATGAACTTGAAAGATTAAATTTGAAAGAAAATGAAGAGGAAAATCTAGAAAAAGATTATAAAAGACTTTTTAATGCAAATCAAATAAAAGAATCCCTTGAAGAAACAATATCTTTGTTAAATAGTGGAAATCATTCAATGATAGGATCCCTTAAGATTGTATCTAGAAATATAGAAAAATTATCTGAATATGATGAAAATTATGAAGATTTAGCAGAAAGAGTCAACAATTTATATTACGAATTGGAGGACTGTGTTTACAATCTAGAAAAACTTAGTTACGACTTAGATATAGATGATAATACATTAGAAAATATTTCTAATAGATTGGATTCTTTAAAGAGTGCAAGAAAAAAATATAATAAATCTATACCTGAATTAATAAAGTATCGTGATGAAATAAATAAAAAATTAAATGATCTTGATGTAAGTGAGTTTGAAATTAAAGAGCTATTAAAAAAAGTAGAAGAAAAAACAGCAGAATACAATAGTTTATCTGAGGAACTTTCTAAAATAAGAAAGGAAGTTGCAAAAAAACTTGAAAATAAGTTAGTTGAAGAATTGAAATTTTTAAATATGGAAGATGTGAAAATCAAAATTGATTTCAAAGAAAAAGACAGCATTGATTTTGACGGTAAAGATGATATCGAAATTTTAATTTCAACAAATGCTGGACAAAATTTAAGACCTATAAATAAAGTGGCTTCTTGTGGTGAAATTAGTAGAGTGCTTTTAGCATTGAAAGTTATTTTTTCAAAAGTTGATCAAATATCTTTATTAGTTTTTGATGAAATTGATACTGGAGTGGGTGGAGATGCCGCTAGAAAAATAGCAAATAAGATAAAGGAAATATCACAAAATAATCAAGTGATATCTATAACACATTCTGCTTCTGTAGCGGCTATGGCTAATCAACATTTTTTTATAGAAAAATTAACTGAAAATAATAAAACGAAAACAACAGTTAAATTATTAAATTATGAAGAAAGAGTAAAAGAAATATCTAGAATGCTTGTAGGAGACGATGAAATTACAGACGTATTTAGTGTAGCATCAAGCATGATTAGGGGAGAATAATTTTTGGAAAATATTATTTTAGAATTTATAGAAGATATAAAAAGTTATAATAATATGAGTGAAATAACTATTAAATCATATAAAAGTGATTTAAATGGTTATTTTTTCTTTTGCAATGAAAAAGGTATAGATATTTATAACATTTATGAAAATGAAATTAAAAAATATCTAGAATATATTAGTAATAGAAATAAAAACTCTACAATCAAGAGAAAAATTTCTTCTCTAAAAAAATTTTATGAATATTTATTAAAAAGAAGAAAAATTAAATATATTATTGATTTCTCAAACATAATTGATATGTTTGAGTTTAAAGAGATTGATGATTCGGATAAAAAAATTGAAAATAACAAGACGCTGGATGAATTAATGATGGAATTAAATCAACTTGAAAAAACTAAGGATAATGACACCTTGCTATTAGTTTCCTTCTTAATTATTTTTTCTGAAATAAATTTTAATCATTTATTTAATATAAATGTAGAGCAGTTAAAATATTATGATTACAAAAAAATACTAATAAAATCTTCAAATAAAATTATAGATATAGATTTAGAGAAAGAAACTTCAGAAATGTTACGATATTATGTTGAAAAATATTGTTCTAACGCTAAAGTTCTTTTTCAAGAATTTAAAAAGTCTCATATAAATGATCTATTAAAAGATAAAAAATTAAGTATTAGAATTATAAAAAAAATAAAGAAAGAATCTCGAGAAAATATTCGTGAAAAAATTATGAAGAGATATTTTGAAATAGGAATAGGAGATGATTAAAATGAAAGCGGGTTTTATCTCAGTAGTCGGTAGACCTAATGTAGGGAAATCTACTCTTATAAATAAATTGGTTGGAGATAAAGTATCTATAGTATCGGACAAATCCGGAACAACAAGAGAAAATATAAAAGGGATATTAAACATAAATGACAATCAATACATTTTTATAGATACTCCTGGAATACATAAACCTAGAAATTTTTTAGGGGAATATATGACAAATTCAGCTCTTAAATCTTTAAATGATTCAAATGTTATATTATTTATTTTAGATGGAAAACAAGATATAAGTAGTGGAGATATTTTTATAAAAAATCATCTCGACTTATTAAAAAATACTCCTAAAATTTTATGTATAAACAAAATTGATACAATGTCAGACGAAGAAATAGAAAATAAAAAATTAGAGGTGACTGAAAAATTAGGGAATTTTGATGGGTTAATCACCATATCTGGAAAATATTATTTTGGAATAAGTGATTTAATAAAATCTATAGATCCATATTTGGATGATAATATAAAATATTACCCTGAAGATATGTACACTGATATGTCTGTATATAGAATAATTTGTGAAATTATAAGAGAAAAAATTTTAATAGAAACTAGAGATGAAATCCCACATTCTGTAGCTATAGAAATAATTAATGTGAAGCAGAATGAAAATGGAAAAGACAACTTCGATATAAATATTTATGTTGAGAGAGATTCTCAAAAAGGTATTATTATAGGCAAAAATGGATCCATGTTAAAAAAGATTGGTATCGAATCAAGAAAAGAAATAGAAAAATTATTAGATAGAAAAATATATCTTAATTTATGGGTTAAGGTAAAAGAAGATTGGAGAAAAAAGAAACCATTTTTAAAAGACATGGGATACACAGAGGAGTAATAAATGTTAAAAAGTATAACGCCAGAAGATAAAAAAGAGTGGATAAAGTTAAATGAGGAGTTCATGTTATATGAATATGAAGATGAAAATGAGTGGATTAATCCGCTAAAGTTTGGTTGTTTAGAAGAAGATTTTGAAAATATTATTAACGGAGTTACAGCTACAAATTCTTTTATGATTTTAAATGAAAATGAAGAATCTATAGGATTTATCACAACACATATTATATATAGCTCTTGGGCACACGGCAAAGTAATTTTAGTTGAAGATTTTTTTATAAAAGAAAAAGAAAGAAATAAAAAATACGGAGAAAAGACTATTCAATGTTTAGAGGACTATTCAATAAAAAATGATATAAAATTAATTTTAATAATGGCCGAAAACACTAATCCTAAAGCGATAAAATTTTATGAAAAAATGAATTATAAAAGACAAGAAATTAACTTTTTATTTAAATATAATTTGGACAAATGTTATTCTAAAAATATAGTTAGATAATATAAAATATATTTTATTTTTATAAAATGTATGTAAAAAAACCATTATTTTTTGATTTATATTTTTTTTGATTGACTTTAATATTACAAAATTATAAAATATTTAAGATAATTAAAAATTGTGTTTAATAATTGGGAGGTTTTTTAATTGGGAAATTCTAGTAACAAAAATTTATTTAAAAAGCTTACATACGGTTGCGTTCACTTAATGAAAAAGTATTTGCCAGATCCTTTTATATTTTGTGCAATACTAACATTTCTTGTTTTTTTAGGAAGTTTAGTATTTACTAAGCAAACACCTATCGATATAATTCAAGCTTGGGGTGGAGGATTTTGGTCATTATTAGCTTTTACAGTACAAATGGCTATGGTTTTAGTTGCTGGCCATGCAATGGCTAGTTCTCCTATAATTAAAAGATTTTTGTCTAAGTTAGCTTCTAATATTAAGAGTCCTAAAAAAGCTATAATAATAGTTAGCTTGGTTTCAGCACTCGCTTGTGCTATTAACTGGGGATTTGGATTAGTAATAGGTGCTATATTTGCTAAGGAAGTTGCAAAAAAATTAAAAGGAGTTGATTATAGACTTCTTATAGCTTCTGCATATAGTGGATTCTTAGTTTGGCATGGAGGATTGTCTGGGTCTATACCACTACAGCTTGCAAGTGGAGGAGCGGATCTTGCTAAACAAACTTCAGGAGTTATAACTGAAGCTATACCTACTAGTTTAACTATATTTTCTCCTATGAACTTATTTATTATGGCAGGATTATTAATAATACTACCACTAGTAAATTATGCTATGTTTCCTAGCAAAGAAGAAATAGTAGAGGTCGATCCTGTTTTACTTGTAGAGCTACAAGAGAAAGAAATAAACAGAAAAAATATGACTCCTGCAGAAAAAATTGAAAATAGTAAAGTAGTAACAATTTTACTAGGAATAATGGGATTTGCATATATAGGATATTATGTTTATACAAAAGGATTTAATCTAAACCTTAATATAGTAAACTTTATTTTCTTATTTGTTGGAATAGTATTACATGGAACACCGA
This sequence comes from Fusobacteriota bacterium, assembly GCA_023389595.1. GTDB lineage: Bacteria > Fusobacteriota > Fusobacteriia > Fusobacteriales > Fusobacteriaceae > Fusobacterium. The sequence continues at coordinate 9,873 of JAEWEF010000082.1, read as the reverse complement.
GAAGATATTTGAATGCTATAGCAGAGGCTGTTAAAGGGGCAGGTGGAATATTGTTACAATTTCCATTCTATGCAGGAATAATGGGAATTATGGTTAGTGCGGATTCAGATGGGAATTCGCTTGCAGTGCTTATGTCAAACTTCTTTGTTAATATTTCTACGCCTACAACATTTCCTCTATTTTCTTTCTTGAGTGCTGGGATAGTAAATTTCTTTGTTCCTTCAGGAGGAGGACAATGGGTTGTTCAAGCACCGATAGTTATGCCAGCTGGACAAGCTATAGGTGTTAGTGCAGCTAAATCTGCTATGGCAATAGCATGGGGAGATGCTTGGACTAATATGATACAACCGTTCTGGGCATTACCAGCTTTAGGAATAGCTGGTCTTGGAGCAAGAGATATAATGGGATACTGCGTAGTTATATTATTTGTTTCAGGAATATTTATTTCGATGGGATTCTTATTATTTTAATAAATTAAAAACTAAAGTAGGAGGTATATGATGAAAAATAAAATAGTATCTATTGAAGAAGCTGTATCTCATATAAAAGATGGTATGGTTATTCATGTCGGTGGATTTTTAGCTTGTGGAACTCCAGAATCAATAATAGACGCAATAAAAGCAAAGGGTGTTAAAGATTTAACAATAGTATGTAATGATACTTCATTTGTTGATAAAGGAGTTGGAAAATTAATAGCTAATGGTCAAGTTAAGAAAGCTATTGCAAGTCATATAGGAACTAACCCTGAAACAGGAAGAAGAATGCAACTTGATAAAGATGATCCTGAAAAAATTGAAGTAGAACTTGTACCTCAAGGAACTCTTGCAGAAAGAGTAAGAGCTGCTGGATATGGATTGGGAGGAGTATTAACTCCTACTGGATTAGGAACAATAGTTCAAGAAGGTAAGGAAGTAATAGAAGTTGATGGGAAAAAATATTTGTTAGAAAAACCTATAAAAGCTGATGTAGCTATACTAGCTGGGACAAAAGTTGATAAATTAGGAAGTACAATTTGTGCCCTTACTACAAAAAATTTTAACCCATTAATGGCAACAGCAGCTGACGTTGTAATTATTGAGGCTGAAAAAATTGTTGAAGTTGGAGAAATAGATCCTGACGCTGTGGATATTCCTAGAATTTTTATTGACTATATAGTAGAAAAAAAATAGTTTGGAGGGAATAGTATGACTTTAGATAAAAATAAAATTAGAGAAGTTATAGCAAGAAGGGTTGCTGAAGAATTTCAAGATGGATTCGTTGTAAATTTAGGAATAGGATTACCTACTTTAGTTGCAAATTATGTACCTGAAAATGTAGATGTAGTTTTTCAAAGTGAAAATGGGTGTATAGGAGCTGGTCCTGCACCTAAACCAGGAGAAGAAGATCCTCATTTAACTAATGCAGGGGCTGGGTTTATCACTTTACTTCCGGGAGCTGCTTGTTTTGATTCTGCAACATCTTTTGGAATAATAAGAGGAGGGCATGTTGACGCAACTGTGCTTGGTGCCCTTGAAGTAGATAAAGAAGGAAATTTATCTAACTGGATGATACCAGGAAAAAAAGTTCCAGGTATGGGTGGAGCAATGGATTTAGTTGTTGGAGCTAAAAAAGTTATAGTAGCTATGGAACATACTTCAGGAGGAGCAATAAAAATATTAAACAAATGTAAACTTCCATTAACAGCTGTTAAAGTTGTTGATATGATAGTAACTGAAAGAGCAGTTTTCGATGTTACAGAAAACGGATTAGTTCTTAAAGAATTATGCAATGGCTTTACTATTGATGAAGTAAAAGAAAGCACAGAATCAGACTTTATTGTAGCAGAAAATTGTAAAGGAATATAGTTTTTATTAAAAATAGATAGGTATTTTTATGCCTATCTATTTTATTTATAAATATTATAAAGTAAAGGAGAGAAAACATCTAAATTATTATGAAAGAAATTTTAGATTTTATTAAAATTAATCCAGCTGGAAATATGACTGTTTTAATTGATAATTTTGATATATATAGAAGAGATATTGCAAATATATCAGTTAAATTGATGTGTGAAACTAATATTTATGCAGAACAAGTTGGCTTTATAAAAGGAAATCATTTGCAGATGATGGGAGGGGAATTTTGTGGAAATGCATCTAGAGCTTTTGCATCGTTGTTAGGGTTTAGAGATGAGAGTTTAAAAGACAAGAAAATATATTCTATAACCTGTTCTGGAGAAGATAAAATTTTAGATGTAGAGGTAAGAAGAGGAAAAACTGAAAATACTTTTTTAGCAAAAATTAAGATGCCTAGTTGTATTTCTATAAGCGAAGTTAATATTAAAAATAATAAAAACGAAACAGAAAAATTTTATTTAGTTAAATTTTCTGGTATAGATCATTTTATTTACGAAGGAAAAACTGACGAAAATGAAATAATAGAATTAATAAAAAAATATATGATGGATAAAAATTATTCTGCTTTTGGAATAATGTTTTTTGATTTTTTAAATATGAAGTTGAGACCATATGTATATGTTAATGGAATTTCAGGTGTGTGGGAAAATAGTTGTGCATCAGGAACTACTGCACTCGGATTCTATTTAAAAAAATATAAAAATATAGAAAAAGCAAGAGTAGATGAAATAAATGGATGGCTTGAATATTCCTTTGATAAAAATGATATTTATATAGATGGTCCAGTTGAAATTATTGCGGAAGGAAAAGTGTATATATAATTTTAATAATAAATAAATCTTGACTTTTTTAATACAAATTGTTATAATCAAAAAAAATATTTGGAGGTCAAATTATGAGAAAGTCAATTATATTGTTAAGTTTAATATTTGCTAGTTCAGCTTTTGCTTCTACATATCGTGATGGTACTTACAGAGGAGTGTATATAAGCGGACAAGAAACTCAAGTAGAAGTACAATTTAATTTAGAAAATGATGTAATAAAAGAAGCAAAATATAGAACTCTTTATTATAAAGGACATGATTGGTTAAAAGAACCTGAATATGTAGCAAAAAACAAAGGATATATTGGAGCTTTAGATTTCTTAGTAGGCAAAAAAGTTGATGAAGTTACTTTAGATAAATTATATGCACCTGAATCAATAGAAAAAGCTGGAGCAACTGTTAGAGGTGGAAAAATTAGATCTGCTATCAAATCTGGGTTAATGGCTGGACCTATAAAACTTCCTTCTAAAAAATAAAAATATTTGCCATCTATTCATAGATGGCTTTTTTATTTATAAAGATTGACAAAAATTATAAAATCAAGTAAATTTTAATAAAAAATTAAAGGAGCATAAAATGTCAAAATTTATAAAAAATGATTACTTTTATGAAGTTGAAAAAATTTATAAGGAAAATAAACATTTATATCAAAAAAGGCTTGAAGATTTTAGAAATATTTGGAACGATGGAACAAATGAGGATATACATGCAGAATTATCATTTTGTATTTTAACTCCACAATCTAAAGCTTTAAATGCTTGGAAAGCTATACAAAATTTATTGGATGCCAACTTACTTTTTTCTGGGAGCGAAGAAGAAATAGTTGAATATTTAAATATCGTTAGATTTAAAAATAATAAAGCTAAGTACTTGGTAGAATTAAGAAATAAAATGATGGATGAGAACAAAAAAATTATAACTAAAGATTTTTTCTCTAAATTGGGAAACACTATGGAAAAAAGGGAGTGGATAATTAAAAATATAAAGGGGATGTCTTATAAAGAAGCCAGCCACTTTTTAAGAAATACTGGTTTCGGAGAAAATCTAGCAATATTAGACAGACATATTTTAAGAAATTTAGTAAAGTTTGGAGTAATAGAAGAACTACCAAAAACTCTTACTCCAAAATTATATATAGAAATAGAAAATAAAATGAGAGAATATTGTAGATATGTAAATATTCCTATGGATGAGATGGATTTAATGCTTTGGCATAAAGAGGCTGGTACTATATTTAAATAATAATTTGATCGGAGAATTTTAATGGGACAAAAAATTGAATTAGAAAAATATGAAAAATATATAGTTATTTATGAAACTGAAAATCCAATAGGAATAATACAAATTGTACACGGAATGAATGAACATATTGGAAGATATGAAGAATTTGCTTTAGAATGTAACAAGAATGGATACATAGTTGTTGGACATAATAATAGAGGACACGGCATTTTATCTAGTAAAAAAAATAATTTAGGAGTTTTTCCTGAAAATTTTATGGTTCTTATAGATGATATAAAAGATGTTACGCTCGAAGTTAAAAATAGATTTTCTAATTTACCTTTAGTTTTGTTAGGACATTCTCTTGGTTCGTTTATGGTGAGAACTTATTCTATTTTTAATAGTGATTTAATAGATGGGTTGATAATAGTTGGAACTGGACAAAAGCCAAAATATCAATTAAGTTTTGCTAGATTAGTAACTAAAATTATGAAAAAAATTTATGGCAACAAATACAGAAGTAAATTTTTAAGTTTTGCAACAACGGGAAACTATAAAAAATATTTTAAAAATGAAAAAATTAACTCTTGGTTATCTAGAAATGAAGAGTCTAATATGAGATACGCAAAAGATGGAATGACAAAATTTATACCTACACTTTCAATGTTTGATGGAATGTTTGAAATAATAAATATAGCTTGTGATAAATCAAATATGAAAAATATGGATAAAAAATTACCTATATTCGTAATATCAGGATCTGAAGATCCGGTTGGAAATTTTTCGAAAGAAGTTGTTAAGTTATATGATTTTATGAAAAAAAATAACTTTGAAAATCTAGATTATAAAATTTATAAAAACGCAAGACATGAAATTTTAAATGAAATAAATAGGTCTGAAGTATACGAAGATATATTTAAATGGATTAAATCAAAAATAAAAAAGCGATCGTAATCGATCGCTTTTTTTATTTATTACCAGTATTGATAGGCATAAAGAAGTAAATGTAATCATCTTTGTTTATTTCTGTAAGTTTAAGCATAGATTTAGGACCACTTCCTCTAATTATCATATTACCATTTATTTTTTCTAAAAAATCCAGTATTATTTTACAATTCATGCTTATTCTTAAATCTTCTCCACTTTTAATTATATCAATATTCTGATTAGTTTTTGCTCCACCACTGAATCCGCTTATAGAAAGATTTTTTTGATTGAAATTAAAAATTGCAGAATACTTACTGTCATCACTATTTTTCGTCACAGATATAACTCTTTTAAGTGCTGATTTTAAATCATTTTTATTTGCTTCAGCTTCCATTTTAAATTGATAGTTTTCCATTATATTTCTAAAATTTGGATATTCATTATTTATCAATTTAGAATTAAAGTATGAATTACCCCAATTTAAAACTAAATTAGAATCACAAACACCAATTAAAACTTCACCGTCAAAATTTTTAATTAATTTACAAATAGCATTCACGCTTTCAATAGGAATAATAACTTCTTCTTTGACAATATTTTTACTTTTATGAATGAAGTAAATTAACCTGTAAGAATCAGTTGCAATTAATTCAGTATTATCTTCATTGAACACCAATTTTATAGAATTAAGAACTTGATGTGTACTGTCGGTAGAGGATACAAATTTTACTTTTTCAAACATATCTATTAATTCAGAAGAATTTTTTTTGCAAATAGTTAGTGCTAGATTCTCTATAATTTCAGGGAAAGACTCCTCATTCATGATAGAAAATTCGGCATTATTAACAATCAAATAACCGTCACGTTTTTCAATATTTATAAAATCTTCATCTACAAGTTTTATATATTCTAAAATAATATTAGGTCTGACAAGTACTTCGCCATTTTCACAATTTATACATTCTTCTTTTATAATTAAATCCATATCAACACATGTGCATTTAAAAGTTACTAAATTGTTATTAATTGTTATTAGCACTCCTGATAAGTAAGGTCTTACGGTATTTTCTTTTACAACATTACTCAATTCTGTAAAAATATTTATAAGTTTTTCTTTGCTTATTGAAAACTTCATTTTAACACCTCTTCTATTATATTAATTATCTATTAATATAGATTGCCAATATTGATTGTGCTTATATAATTTAGGACCTATATCTATTAACACTTGAGTTTTTTCTAAATCCTCTATATTATAAAGAGGAGCAAAATCCATCATTTCATAGGCTTTTTTATTTATACTAGGAATGTGGAAAATGGAAGATATTTCAGCAGCTACTTCTGGTCTCAACAAATATTCTAAAAATTTATAGGCATTTTCTTTATTTTTAGATGACTTAAGTATTGCTAAAGAATCTATTGCACTGAAACCACCTTTATCAGGAATTATAAAATCCACATCGTTTAATTGCTCTTTAGTCAACTCAGAAGATATATTATCAGGATATCCTTGTACAACAACAAAATCTCCGTTTGCAAAGCCTTTACCAAAAGATTCTGAATCAAATTTAACTATATTTTTTTTCCAATTTAAAATAGTTTTTTTAGCAGCTTCAAGAGCTTCATCGCTATCGTTATCTTGTTTGTAACCATTTACATCTAAAGCTACAGTCATAATTTCTCTCATATCATCCAGCATTGTCATTCTTCCAGCTAGATCTTCTCTGTCAAATATAGAATAATCTCTTTTGTAATCTTTAACATAATTTTTATTAACAGCTATAACTGTAGGTATCATCATATAGGGAACACCATAATCAGAAATATTTCCTGATAATTTCATTTTTTCAAAAACAACGTCACTAATGTTTTCTAGACCTGTTAATTTAGATTTATCAAGTTTTTCTAATAAATCTTGTTTAGACATTATTTCTAAATAATCGCTAGAAGGTAAAACTAAATCGTAACCATCTCCACCAGATTTAATTTTTGTATACATTTCTTCGTTTGAAGAATAAATATCTTCTATTATTTTAATTCCAGTTTCTTTTTCAAAATTTTCATAAATTGTACTTGGTATATAACCTGCCCAAGAATAAATGTATATTTTTTCTTTACCATCTTCACATGAAATGAATAGTAAACAAGTAATCAACATAACAAATTTAAGAAAAATTTTTTTCATTTAAATAAATTACCTCCAAAATATTTTTTTAATTTATATTAATAAATTATATCATGAAAAAATAAAACATGGTATACTAAAAAATAAATTATATTTTATTGTTGATAGGTGAAGTTATGTTAGAAATAAGTAGTGTTGAAAATAGCCTTATTAAAGATTTAAAAAAATTGAAAGATAAAAAATATAGACAAAAAAATAAAATGTTTATTGCAGAAGGCTATAAATTTTTAGATTACACGGATAATATTTGCTATATATTAATTAGAGAAGATATTTCAACAAATAAATCAATATTAGAGAAAATTAAAAATATCAATTGTGAAAAAATAAAATTAACAGAAAAAGTGTACAAATCCTTATCATCACAAGTTAATTCTCAAGGGATAATTGTAGTATACTCGAAAAAAGATTACAATAACAATTTATCAAATAATATAGTTGTACTTGATGAAATAACAGATCCTGGAAATTTAGGAACAATAATAAGAATAATTGATGCTGTTGGTATAAAAGACTTAATTTTAACTGAAAACTCAGTCGATGTGTATAATGAAAAAGTTATTAGAAGCACTATGGGATCTATTTTTTCTGCCAACATAATTTATATGAGTAAAAAAGAGTTAATAAATTATTTGTTAGCTAACAAATATAATGTTATAACCACAAAATTAATTGATAAATCTGTAAGTTATACGGATATGAAAATTAGTGATAAAAATGCATTTGTATTTGGAAATGAATCTAGAGGTGTAAGTGATGAGTTATCTTATATTTCTAGTCAAAATATTGTTATACCTATTTATGGCAACGCTGAATCTTTAAATGTTTCTGTAGCTGCAGCTATAATTTTATATAAATTTAGAGAAATTAAAAAGGGGTAATTTTATGGAAAAATTTAAACATTTAGGTAGGGAAAAAGTTTTTTCAAACAATATAATAGATGTATATGAAGAAAAACTTTTACTGCCAAACGGTAATGAAGTGAAATGGACTTTTACAGAAAAAGCAGAACCTGTTGGTATTTTAGGAGTAATTGATAATAAAGCGATTTTAGTTAAACAATATAGACCAGCAATAAAAAAAGAAACTTTAGAAATACCAGCTGGATTAATAGAAAAAGATGAGTTACCTATAGATGCTGCTAGAAGAGAATTTGAAGAAGAAACTGGATATTTTGCTAAAAAAATAACTGAAATATGTACATACTATAGTTCTCCTGGTATAACTAGTGGAAAGTATTATTTATTTTATGCAGAAGATTTAGAAAAATCATCTCAAAAATTGGATGAAAATGAATTTGTTGAGATAGAATTATTAGATTTAGATAATTTAGATATATACAAATTAGAAGATCCTAAAACGATAATAGCTCTTAGTTACTATAAAAATAATATTTTAAAAAAATAATTGGAGGTGAATTTTATGAATGAAATAATACATAAAGAGGGAGAGGGTTTTTTTATTTTTGATGAAAATGGAGAAGTTATTGCTAAACTTACATATAAACAAAATGGAGATGTCTTGTCTGTAGATCACACTGTTGTTTCAGACGTTTTAAGGGGACAGGGAATAGCAGGAAAACTACTTGATGAAATAGCTGATTATGCTCTTTTAAATGATTACAAAATAGAGGCTCTATGTTCTTATGTAGTTAAAAAATTTGAAACTGGAGAATATGATCATGTAAAATATTAAGGAGTGTCCATTATGAAAAGTGACATAATAGATTTGTTAGATGAAAAATATAATAGTTTCACAAAAAGTTTTAAAAAAATTTCTACATACATAAAGTACAATCAAAATATATTAGCCTTTGTAACAATAAATGAACTTGCAAAATTTACAGATACTAGCCCAGCAACAATAACTAGGTTTGCAAAAGAACTTGGATTTTCAGGATATCCAGATCTACAATCTGTATTTCAAAAAAATATAGAGTATGAAAATTCTTATATGAAGGGTTTGAGAAATGAAATTTTTGATATATCAGAAAAAAACAAAAATATATTAAAAGATATAATAGATACTAATATAGAAATATTAAGTAGCATTGACTTTATTTCAATTGAAAAGAAAATACAACAAGCTATAACATGGCTAAATAATAGTAGAAAAATTTACATACTGGGAGCCAGAGGGTCTTATTCTATGGCTTACTATTTGTATTTTATGCTTAAAGAATTTAGAGGGGATATTGAATTACTTATATCAGGAGCATCTGACTTTACAGATGATCTTTTACATGTAAAAAAAGAAGATATACTCTTTGTAATTTCATTCCATCCTTATAGTAGATTTGCTTGTGACATTGCAAAATATTTTAGTGATAATAAAAATAAGATAATATCTATAACCGATAAAGAAGATTCTGTATTAGGAATGCTTTCTGATTTAGTTTTAACTATAAAAAATTGTGGGAAAGCCTATAGTTTTGTACCAGTAATTGTTATTATTAATGCGATGATAGCTAAACTGGCTGTTGAAAATAAAAAAATACTATCTGATAATTTCGATAGATTAAAAGAGATAACCGATAGATTCAACATATATAGTGACAAATAAAAGATGAATTTAAATAAATAAACTGTTTGAAAGATATAATAATTATTAAAGCAAATTTTTTTATTTTTTTTTATAAATTAAAAAATTAAATAAAAAATTTGAAAAAATTTTGAAAATAATGTAAAATCTTAAAAGACATAAAATTATTTATCAAAATATTAACAAATAAAAAAAATACGAAAGGTGGTATTCATGGACGCATGGAGAGGTTTTAAAGGTGGAAATTGGCAAGAGGAAATAAATGTAGCTGATTTCATAA
>JAEWEF010000093.1 GCA_023389595.1 Fusobacteriota bacterium | reverse complement strand
CATTAGTATCTGGAGCATCTTATCCTACACAAGAATACTATAATGAAAAATTGAAATGGGATGCTTTTAAAAGATTTTTAGGAGATTATACTTTATTATCTGAAGCAAAAATTTCTTCACTAACTCTTTGGGAAGATTATTTTATATATGCGTCTGCTTTAAATGTTACTAAAACTGTTGCAAGAGCATATAAAGATGCACTAAAAAATGGTATAATAAATTTGGAAAATGTTGGAAATATCTCTACCATACCTATGTTTTATTTCACTAATGATAGAATATTCAATTCACTTTCTAATAATACTTCAAGAGGACTTTCAGATTCTATTAATCTTGATAGAATTTCAAAATCTAAATCTAGTAATATATTTGGTTCTGGTAGTGGCGGATTTAGTGGTGGATCTTCATTCGGCGGTGGAGGTAGAAGCGGTGGTGGAGCTTTTTAAAAAAATCGGAGGTTATTCATATGACAGTTTTAATTGTAATATTAGTAATAGTTGTTCTTTTAGTTTTAATGGCCATCTCTTATAAAAATAAATTTGTAGTTTTACACAATAGAGTGAAAAATGCTTGGAGTCAAATTTCTGTACAGCTACAAAATAGATTCGATTTAATTCCTAACTTAGTTGAAACAGTAAAAGGTTATGCTAATCATGAAAAAGGAATTTTCGATGAGTTTGCAAAAGCGAGAGCAAGTTTTAGCAACGCTAAAAATCCAGCTGAACAAATGAGAGCAAACTACGAATTATCTTCTGTGTTATCAAGATTGATGGCTGTATCAGAAGCTTATCCTGAATTGAAAGCAGACACTTCATTTCTAAATTTACAATCTAATCTAAAAGAAGTTGAAGAAAAAATCAGAATTGCAAGACAGGTATATAACGATACTGCAACTATATACAATCAAAATATAGAAATGTTTCCAGCAAGTATATTTGCAGGATTATTTAAATACACTCAAGCTGAACTATTTGTTTCAGATGAAGGAGCACGTACTGCTCCAAAAGTACAATTTTAATAAAAGGAGTTTTTTAAATGTCTAATGTATATGAAGAATCTTTAAAGTTACACGAAGAAAAAAAAGGAAAAATCGAAGTAATTTCTAAAATAAAAGTAGAAACTAAAGAAGATTTATCTAAAGCTTATTCTCCTGGTGTTGCCGAACCATGTAGAAAAATTCATGAAAATATAAATGAAGTTTATAGATACACTTCAAAAGGAAATATGGTTGCAGTAGTAAGCGATGGAACAGCAGTGTTAGGTCTTGGTGATATAGGTGCACATGCGGCGCTTCCTGTAATGGAAGGAAAATCAATATTATTCAAAGAATTTGGAGATGTTGATGCATTTCCTATATGCTTAGATACAAAAGATACAGAAGAAATTATAAAAACTATTAAATTAATTGCTCCATCTTTTGGTGGTATAAATTTAGAGGATATATCTGCTCCAAGATGTATAGAAATAGAAACTAGATTAAAAGAAGAACTAGATATTCCAGTTTTTCATGATGATCAACACGGAACTGCAATAGTTGTCGTTGCGGCCCTAATAAATGCATTAAAATTAGTAAACAAAAAAATAGAAGATGTAAAAATTGTAATAAATGGAGCTGGGGCTGCTGGTAGTTCTATTGCAAAATTAATTTTACAACTTGGTTGTCAAAATATGTTTATAGTTGATAAATTTGGAATTCTAAATTCTGAAGATGCTGACGAATATGATTTTTCTAAAAAAGAATTAGCTATGCTAACAAATAAAAATAATATAAAAGGAAGTTTAAAAGATATTATTGAAGATACAGATGTTTTTATTGGCGTTTCTGTAGCAAATATTTTAGATCACAATATGGTTAAAATGATGGCTAAAGATTCAATAATTTTTGCTATGGCAAATCCTACTCCAGAAATTATGCCTGAAGAAGCTAAAAAAGGTGGAGTTAGAATTATAGGAACTGGTCGTTCTGATTATCCTAATCAGATTAATAACGTACTAGTTTTTCCAGGTATATTTAAAGGAGCACTTAGAGCTAAAGCAAAAAAAATTACTGAAGAAATGAAAATGGCAGCTGCTAAAGCTATAGCCGATTTAATAACTGAAGATGAACTAAATAATGAATACATTATTCCTAGTGCGTTCGATAATAGAGTTGCGGAAGCAGTTGCAACCCAAGTTGAACGTGTTGCAAAAGAACAAAAAATTTGTAGATTATAAAAAATAAAAAAAGGACTTTAAAGTCCTTTTTTATTTTTCAATTAATTATTTGTACTAGTTCTAGAACATACAGGACAAAGTCCTTTAAAATATAAATGCTGCTCTTCTATATGACAACCTAATAAATCTTCACACTCTGTTTTAATTTTCTCCATATCTATATCGTAAATATTTCCACATCTAGTACATTTAAAATGCCCGTGAAATCCTTTCGATATATCGTATCTAGTTTCATTTTCTTCTATAACTATAAGATCTACAATTTTTTTATCTACAAACAAATTCAGCGTGTTATATACAGTTGTCTTAGAAAGAGTTGGCATTTCTGGACATAGATATTTATATATCATATCTACTGTTGGATGATTATTTCTCTCCATAAGATATTTAAAGATTCTTATTCTTTGATAAGAAGGTTTGATTCCATTTTCTTTTAAATACTTACCTATGTCATCGACATAAAAATCCATAATATCAGCACCTTTCTGTATATATTAAATAATTAATTTTTTTTGTTTTTTAACCACATTATGTATATAATAATTCCACTATTAAACTTTGTCAAGTTAAAAATTTATTTGTATTAAATTTATTATCTTTTGATTTATTTTAAATCACATTATAATTTTTACGAAAAATATTGACTTATAAATGTTTTAGAATTAGAATATATGCATTCTGTAAAAATAAGGAGAAAATTATGAAAGATACTAAAGAACTTGTCAGATATGTAATTGATAAAAGTATAGTAAAAGCTAACAGGGATATGTTAAGTATGTGTATACTTGGAATACTTGCTGGTATGGCAATATCACTTGGGGCAGTCGCAAATTTAGTTGTGTCATCTGATTTTTATACACTAGGAAATGCAGGTGTTGGTAAATTTTTCGGAGCTACTGTATTTCCAGTAGGACTTATTATTATCGTGCTGCTTGGTTATGATTTATTTACAAGTAATTGTCTATTGATTTCTGCCGTTTATGAAAAAAAAATAAATGTTTTTCAATTTGTAAAAAATTTAATATTAATATTATTTTTTAATTTTATAGGTTGTATTTTCATTGCATATATAACTGCAAAAACTGGTACGCTTTCTGAAAGTGCAAAAAATTTATTATTTTCAATGTCAGAACATAAAGTTCATGCAGATGCAATAAATATCATTTTAAAAGCTATACTTTGTAATGTTTTAGTGTGTTCTGCAACTTTACTTGGATACGGATGCAAAGACGCCATAGGTAAAATTTTCGGTATATGGTTTCCAATCATGCTATTTATAGTTTTAGGATACGATCACGTTGTAGCGAATATGCTTTACTTACCAACAGCTTATATGTTAGGTTACAACATAAGTTTTTCTCAAATATTTTATAATTTATTTTTTACTACTATAGGTAATTTTATAGGTGGAGCTTTTTTTGCAATAACTCCACTATATATTATGTATAGAAAATAGTTAATGATCATAAACTTCGATAAATACGTCACTTGAAATATGAGGTTCTAATATTAATTTTAAGACGTTCTTTTTCATAAAAAGGTAGTTTATATACCCTTTTTTAAACTTTTATTTTTTTATGAAAATAACCATAAATAGCTGAGTTGATATGTTTAGAACAAAGTGTATGTTTTAAGTGAAATGACTATTTTATAGGTAGTTGATTAAGTATTGGAGTTGTGTTATCCTATACAATTACTTGTATATTATTCTATAAATTAAAAAAACTGTTGCTTAGCAACAGTTTTTTTAATAAATATTATTTGATTCAATATCTTTAAAGTGTCTATAAGTTTTTACCATTAAGTTGCTAGCAGCTTCTTCGTCAATCACAATTATTGCATTCTTATGCATTTGTAACATCGATATTGTCCACATGTGATTTATCCCTTCTTCAATACCCCTACGTATAGCTTCCGCTTTTTTATATCCATTAGCAACTATCAACACTTCTTCACTATCCATTATTGTACCAACTCCAACTGTTAGAGCAAGTTTAGGAACTTTATTTGTATCTCCATTAAAAAATCTAGAATTTACTTTTATTGTATCCTCATTCAATTCTTTATCTCTAGTTCTTGAAGAAAGAGATGAGCCAGGTTCATTGAATGCAATATGCCCATCTTCTCCAACACCACCTAAAAATAAATTTATTCCTCCGTAAGAGGCTATTTTTTCTTCATATTTTTTACATTCCTCTTTAAGATCTTTAGCAAGTCCATTTAATATATTTATATTTTCCTTTTTTATATCTATGTGATCAAAAAAATTCTTATGCATAAAATAATGGTAACTCTGTTCATCTTCTGGAGATAATCCTACATATTCATCCATATTAAAGGTTACTACATTTTTAAAAGAAATTTTTCCTTCTCTATTTAATTTTATGAGTTCTCTGTATGTCATTAGTGGTGTTGACCCTGTCGGCAACCCTAAAACAAACGGTCTTTCTTCTGATGGATTATAATCATTTATTTTTTTTGCTATAAAATCTGCCGTCCATCTTGCAATTTTTTCAGCATCATTTAAGATTATTAATCTCATTTTTTTCTCCTATTTAATAAATTCTATTTACATTCTTTTTATGAATTCTATACTAATTTTTAATATTTAACAATACTTTTTTATTAATTCTTCTATTTTAAAATTTAATTCTACACACAATTTTATATCCTGTTCATCTTCTATTGGTAGCATAGGACCTCTTGGTGCTCCTGTTTCTATTCCTCTAAGATGTAAAATATATTTACATACACCATATAAAGATGGACCACTCAATAACCCTTTTATTACTTCGTTAACTTCATTTTGTAATTCTCTAGCTTCATCAAATTTTTTATTTTTCATAAACTCATCTAATTTAATAAAAAGTTCAGGCATAACACCGTATGTTCCTCCAATTCCAGAGTCTGCCCCTATCATTCTACCAGCTATAAACTGTTCATCTGGCCCATTAAATAATAAAAATTCTCCTTTTTTAATTTTTTCTCCTTCGTATTTAAATTGTTGTAGTTCAAAAGTAGATTCTGAAGAACATTTTATTCCTATAACCTTTTCATTGGCTACCATTTCTTTAAATAATTGTATTGGTAAATTAAATCTTGTTGTCTGTGGAATATGATATATTATAAAAGGTAAATCTGTTGCTTCTATCATAGTATTCCAGTGCCTTTTGATTGATTTTGGTGAAAAGCCATAATATACACAGGGTATAGAAGAAACTGCATCTACATTGAGATTTGCAGCGTGTTTAGCCAGTCTTACAGATTCTGGCGTGCTATTTGCTCCTATATGAGCTATTATCGTCAACTTTTCTCTAGCTTCTTCCATAACAGCTTCTAGCATCAGTTTTCTTTCTTCTTCACTTTGCAAAATTCCTTCCCCTGAAGATCCTCCTACATATAATCCCTTAACACCTTTTTCTATATAGTATCTAGTTAAGGCCTTAGCTCTCTCTGGACAAATTTTTCCATTTTCGTCATATGTTGAATACATAGCTACAAAAATCCCTTTAAATTTTTCTAAATTGTACTTCATTTCAATTTACCTTCCTTTTATCTCTCGTAAAATATTTTAATTTAATTAGATTTTATTTTAATTTAATCTCCTAAATTCATTTTAGTAATAAATCTTTTTGTAATTTCTAGAGGTCTTGTTATTGCTCCACCGACAACTACAGAATAAGCTCCTAGATCCAAAATTTCTTTTGCTTGTTCTGGAGTATTAATTCTTCCCTCAGCTATTAGAGGTATATTTAATTCTTTAACTATTTTTTTCATTAAATCAATATTTGGCCCAACATCATTTTTAGTATATTCTGTGTATCCGTTTAAAGTTGTTCCGACAAAATCAACTCCAGCAAGCATTGCGTTTTTTGCTTCTTCAAAATTTGATATATCTGCCATCAATAATATTTCTGGATATTTTTCTTTTATCCTAGAAATATATTCATTTACTTTCAGTCCGTCATATCTTGGTCTTAAAGTGCAATCAACTGCTATTATATCAGTTCCTACAGAAACCAATTCATCTATTTCTTTCATAGAAACTGTTATATATTGTTCTCCGCCTTCGTAATGTTTTTTTATTATTCCTATAATAGGTACATCTACAACTTTTTTTATTTCTCTTATATCTCTCAATCCATTTGCTCTAATCCCTTTGCATCCAGCTAACACTGCTGCTTTTGCCATAAATGGCATAAGGCTCATTTTTTCACAATACAGTGGTTCTCCAGGAAGAGCTTGACACGATACTATTAGTTGTCCTTTAATTTTTTCTTTTACTTTCATTATACTTTACTTCCTATAATTTTATTTTTTATATAACAGCGATTAATATTTTTTATCACTGTACTTTTTATTTAGAATTTTTACCCTTTATATTTGCATCTCTGTTATGTGCTAACCTGCTACAAGCTGCAGCAGCTATTGCTCCTACAAGATCATCTAAAAAAACATTACATCTACCATCAATTTTTTTGTCAATTTCACTTAAAATTAATGGTTTAACTTTATCAATGTAACCATAATTTGTAAATCCTATACTTCCGTATAAATTACATATAGATAAAACTATAACTTCATCCACTCCATATAGTGGATTATCTTCTTCTAAAATTTCTTGAAGGGGAGACATTAATAATTTTTTTTCTGCTAAAATATCCAGCTGTATCCCTGTAACAATAACATTTTGCACTTCTCTTTTCTTTAATACTCTTTGAATATTAAACATAGCCTCTTCATTTGTAATATCTGGATAATATTTTTTTTGTGAAAATATTACTAAGTTAGCAATATCATCTAATTTTACTCCTCTTTGTTCCAATAATTTTATACTTAAGTCATACAAGTCATATTTCATTTTATCACCTACAATCTTAGAAGTTCGTTACTAGATTCCACTCTAAAAACATCTAAAGATCCTTCTATACTATATATTTTTGCATTTTTTATTGTAAATTGAAGTCTAGTTAATTTTCTTTCTCTACTAGCTTTATCAAATACTAATTTATATTTTTCTCCATATTTTACAAGCTTAACATCTATATCTTCAACTCTATCGTGGTTATTTTCAAATAGTTCCACTTTTATATATCCACTTGTTTCTATATCTGCATCTAAATATACGTCATCATCTAGAAAAATAAATCCGTTTGTATACACTATCGCTTCACAATCTTTTCTTTTGTTAGTTATATAAGCGTATCTATCATTTTTTATATAGGCTCTTGCAAGATGTCCTTCTCGAAAATTTGTGTGTTGTCCATTTCCACCTACATAATAAAAATAAGTTTTATCTCCTATTTCAACCGGTGCAGATGAATATATACAACCAGAATCAAAACTATCTTGATAATTCCCTTTTCCTCTTTCGATAAAAGAAGCGTCCGGCTCTATATAATTCCAAGCTGTGTATCTATACGTATATGTTAGTTCAAGATCAACTTTGTCAAAATTTTCGTCCATTCTATCTCCTTCGTGAAACATTGAAGCAAGACCTAAAATGTAATCTCCTCTTTTAAACATTGGCATAGAATATATTTGATTTTTAAATCCTCTACTCGGTAAAGCTTCTTTTATAGGAGACCAGTTTATAAAATCTTGACTAAAAGATACACAAGGTATTCTCAATGAATCTCTCCAAGTTCTTGTCATTAATACATATCTATTTATACTTTCGTCATAAATTATAGAGTTGTGTGTATCTGCTCTAGGATTAAAATTATGCACTTTAATAAAATCTCCAAAATGTATCCCATCTTCTGAAAATGCTACAGCTATAAAATGTATTCCATTTCCGTAATCAATTTTTGTAAACATTTTGTATTTCTTATTCTTGTCAGTTTCGTGTTCATCATACATAACTGATGTTCCATGCAGAAAATGTCCAATAATATTATTTTCTTTGCTCCCGTTAAATTCTGTTATTCCTAAAATAGGTTTTTCCCAATTTATACCGTCTTTACTCTCAGCGTAACATAAAGAAACTATTCTTTTTGACATTGGTTTATATTGTCTACCTTTTCTTTCTTCAAGGCTATATTTTGAAGATTCCTCATCTTTAGTAAACGTTGAATAATAACATCTGTATAAATTATTGTTTTTGTCAAAGAAAACATTTGGATAAGAATTGTCAAATCTTACTTCCCATTCTTTTTCTTCTCCAAATAAAATTTTATTTTCTTTTTCTGCTTTATTTACTTTTATTTCTGAATTACTCATTTTATATGGATTATATATCCCAAGATCAAAAGCGTATATTTTCTTATTGTATTTCATATTATCCCTCTTTTATTTTTTTGCTACAAAATGTGTATCACTAATTTTGACCAAATCGTATGCCCTTCCATTATTGTCGTAATACTCCAAAAATTTTTCTTCGAATTCTTTTTCAAGACGAACACGTTTAGACGCTAATTTTTCTCTATCATTTACATCTATTTCTGGAATAGCAGCCAATAATTTTTTAGTATATATATGTTGAGGATTGTTGTATATATCTTCAACTGTTCCTGCTTCAACGAATCGTCCATTGTGAATAATATATATGTAATCACACATATACTTAACAACACCTAAATCATGAGATATAAATATGTAACTTAAATCTTTTTCTCTTTGAATTTGTAATAAATAATTCAGAACCTGTGCTTGAACAGATAAATCAAGTGCTGATACCGGCTCGTCAAGTATGATTATTTCTGGAGATAAACAAAGTGCTCTCGCTATACAAATTCTTTGTCTCTGTCCACCAGAAAATTCATGAGGATATCTTTGAAGATAAGTTTCTGGTATATTTACCATATTCAACGCTTTCAAAATTATCTGGTATCTTTCCTCTCTGTTCCCCGCATTATGAACAATCAACGGTTCATCTAAGGACTCGTAAATTTTTTTTGTTGGATTTAATGATGAATAAGGGTCTTGAAATACCATTTGAATTTTTTTTCTGAATTTCAAGTCATCTTTACCATCTATAGAATATATATTTCTAATATCTGGTTTTTCGTCATTACCTAAGTTTATATTAATTTCACCAGACGTTATATCGTGTAATTTTAGCAGCGATTTAGCAAGTGTACTTTTGCCACATCCAGATTCTCCTATTATACCTATGGTCATTCCTTTTTTCATTGTAAAGGTAACATCATCTAATGCCTTAACTGTTACTCCTCTAGTTTTTCTAAATAATCTTCTCTTTGGATCATAATATTTTTTTAAGTTTTTAACCGTTATTACATCACTGCCAAAAACTTTTTCTTTAAATTCTGAATCCTCAGTTTCTTCAAAGTAAAAATGTTTATAACAACTACATCTTACAAAATGTTCAGGTGCTACCTCATGTAACTCGTTTGGATTTTCTTCATGTGCACTAGCCGGTATCCAAGGTATTCTATTTGCAAACCTACATCCCTTTTCTGGAATTTCATTAATCGGCGGAACGCTTCCTTGAATTACGTGTAATTTTTTACCTTTATTATCTTTTGTAGGTATTGACTGTAATAGAGATCTAGTATAAGGATGCTTAGGATTATTAAATAATTCATCTACAGGAGCTATCTCTACCACTTCTCCAGCATACATAACTGCAACATCATCCGCTATTTGTGAAATAACTCCTAAGTCGTGAGTTATCATTATTATTGCTGAATTATACTCATTTTTTAAATCTCTCAATAGATCTAATATTTGTGCTTGTATTGTAACATCTAATGCTGTTGTAGGTTCATCAGCTATCAATATATCTGGATTACATATCATAGCCATAGCAATCATTATTCTCTGCCTTTGACCCCCACTAAATTGATGTGGATAATCATCCAACCTTACTTCTGCATCTTTTATACCCAATTTTTTTAACATTTCTATAGTTTTTTCTCTTGCCTCTTGTTTAGAAATTTTAAAATGTTCTAATATAACTTCTGTAACTTGATCGGCTATAGTATATACAGGATTAAGCGCTGACATAGGATCTTGAAATATCATAGAAATTTTATTCCCTCTTAAATTTCTAAACTCCGGTCCGTATTGTTTTAATTTTTCCAAATTGTATTCTTTGTCTTCTTGTTTATCGTAATATTTGATTTCACCATTACTAATTTTTCCATTCTTCGGTAGCAAATTAATTATTGAGTTTACTGTAACACTCTTGCCACATCCAGACTCTCCAACTATTCCTAAAACTTTTCCCTTTTTAAGATTAAAGCTTACATCTTTAATAATTTTAGATTCTACTTTATCTTTTACAAAAACGGTATTTAAATTATTAACTTCTAATATTTTTTCTCTCATTTAATTACTCCTATTTTATCACTGTTTAGGATCCATAATATCTCTTAGACCGTCACCAATAAAATTTATTGATAATATAAAAAGTGTAATAAAAATTCCAGGCGTGATCCATAACCACCAATAATTTTGAATAACATCTATAGATTTTGCTGCATTAATAATGTTTCCCCAAGTAGGAACACTTGATGGAACCCCTACTCCCAAGAAACTTAATCCTGCTTCTTCTAAAACAAATCCAGCAACATTTAAAGAAAGTGAAATTATTACTGGAGATAGTGCGTTTGGTAAAATATTATTAAATATTATTCTTGAATGTGAATAACCAAATGATCTACATACCTCAACATATGTTTCTTGCTTCAATGATAAAAATTCATTCCTGACTATTCTAAAAGTAGTCATCCAACCAGTAATAGCAAATACAAATATTAAATTGAATATTCCTGGCCCTATTATTGCCGAAAGAGTCAATACTATTATCAAACTCGGAAAAGTTAAAAAAACTTCTGACATCCTTACTAATATAGCGTCTAACTTTCCGCCATAATATCCTCCTATTCCTCCTAATACTGACCCTATGATTGCTGCAAATACAGCCCCAAAAACTCCAACTTGTATAGAAACTCTACCACCATAAAGCACTCTAGCAAATACATCACGCCCTAATTTGTCAGTTCCTAGAATGTGTTCCCATGTAGGAGGTTTCGCTATTAAGCTCAAATTTACTTCATTAGGATCATATTTAGTTATAAACGGAGCAAATATACTAGCAAATAAAATTATCATAAATACTATTAATCCCATAGTGGCTAATTTATTGTTTAAAAATTTTTGTAATCTTCTTTTCCACAAACTTGTTCCTTTATTTTTACTCATTGTTACCTCCTTTCTAATATCTTATTCTAGGATCTAATAACGCTGCCACTATATCAACTAATAAGCTCACAAATAATATTACTACTGCTATCATTAATGTAGTTACCATAATAACTGGATAGTCTCCCGATGTAACACTTGCAAGCATTACTCGTCCTATTCCTGGCCAAGAAAATATAGTTTCAATAATTACTGATCCTCCTATTAGCATGGGTAGCCTAAATATTAAAAGAACAGTTATAGGTCTTAACGCATTTCTAAATATATGTTTTACATACACTTTCCATTCAGGTACTCCTTTTGCTCTAGCAGTTTTTACATAGTCAGCATTAAATACATCTAACATAGAGTTTCTTGTATACCTAACTAAAGCTGATGTAAGTGTCAATGCCATAGTACAAGCAGGTAAAATTAAATATTTTATTCTTTCTAATGTTCCTACATTTGCAGAGGGTATTCTTCCTCCTATTGGTAGTATTTTTAATTTTAATGCAAAAAAACTTAAAATTAAAATTCCAAAGAAAAATCTTGGTATTGCAGCTCCTAATACAGAAAAAAATCTTGCTATATTATCTATTATTCCGTTTTGATTGACAGCCGCTATCATTCCTATGACTATACCTAATATAGTTGATAAAATTAGTGCCACCAATGCTAATTCAAATGTTGCTGGTAGCGTTTGTTTTATTATATTTATAATTGGTGATCCAGTTACTATGCTGTATCCAAAATCTCCTTTTATTATTTGAAACACCCATCTAAAATATCTAACAATTAACGGATCGTTCAATCCTAAACTTTCTCTTAAAGTATTTAATTGTGAAGTGTCAACTGCCATATCTGGAGAGATCATATAATTAATAGGATCGACAGGCATTAATTGTAATCCGAAAAATACTAAAATACTTATTATGAATAACATTGGAATCATAAATAAAAGTTTTCTTAATACATATTTTGCCATATTATATTAGTATGAGTTTACATACTTCTCCTTTCTAATTAATAAATAAGTGTTCAAGGGAACCTCGAACACTTATCAGTTTTTACATATATGTTTCTAATGTTTATTTAGCTTCCCAGTTAGCAAAATCATAATCGTATCTGTAGAATGGATTTCCAAATTTAAATCCACTTGGCAATCCAACTTTATCTGTATTTATGAATATGAAGTTTTTAATTGTATATAGTGGTAATTTTAATAGTTTTTCTTGTTCTAATTTTTGTAATTCTATTAAAATTTCTTTTTTCTTTGCTTCATCTACTGTTGAAGCTAAATCTTTAGCTAATTTATCAAAAGAAGTATCTCCATTATAAATATTTCTGAAGTTTGTATTATCTGATGCATATTCTCCATACCAACTATCTAGACCAAATGATGAGAATCCTTTCAATCCTATATCGTATTTTCTGATTTTAAATAATTCAGTCGTTGCATCTGATTGGGCTTGTATAACTTCATTTTTAATTCCAGCTTGTTCTAATTGATAGCTTATCGCTTGCATCATATCTATAGAATTTTGATCTTTATAATAGTAAATTATTCTTAAAGTTTTATTAAAATCATATCCAGCTTCTGTTAATAATTCTTTAGCTTTTTCTGGATTGTATTCATATGCTTTAGCATCTTTCCAATAATATTCTGGGAATGGAACTCCTGTGTTGTTAACTTCAGCTATTCCTTTTAATAAAGAATCAACAATTTCTTTTCTATTAATTGCATATAATAAAGCTTCTCTAACTTTTGGATTTTCTACTATAGATTTCCCTTTTCCATCTATACCTGATAAGTTAGCTATAAAATATCTATAAAACAATAAATTAACTGGCTCTTTAATTAAACCTGATATTTTTTCCAATTCTGATATTTCATTAGGTTTATTTGTACTATACATATATGATTTACCATCTTGCATTGCAACTACAGGAGAATTTAAATAATTGAATCTAACCTTATCAAATTTAGGTGTTTCTCCTTCATAATAAGGATTTTTAACTAGCTCGATATAATTTCCTGGGCTAATATGATCAACCATATACATCCCATTTGTTACAGGTTTTGTCCAAAATGCATTGTTGTGTATTTCAACCGGATTTTCATTTTCTAATGAATGTTTAGGTACAAGAGTAAATTGACCTAAAACTTGAGCAAATATACCAACAGGTTCAACTAATTTAATAGTTATCTTATTTCCATCAAAAATTAATCCACTTATGTGTTCTGCTTTGCCTTCTTTAAATTCTGTCGCTCCTTCAATTTTCAAAAAATTCACAGGGAAGATTCCGTTTAACAAAGAAGCTTTCAATGCAGTTTCGATACTGAATCTAACATCATCAACAGTTATTGGTTCTCCATCCGACCATTTAAGATTTGATTTAAGTGTCATTTCATAAGTTTTCCCTTCATCTAACACTTTAAAATCTTCTGCCAAATCTGGTTTAATTTCATTAAAATTTTCATTTGAAATTATAAGTCCTCTACTTAATAAATAAGGCATAAGTCCGCTTCCGTCTTGCCAGAAATAACCAACCTTATCGTCTCCTCCTTTTGGTTGTCCTGATAAATAAAATATTTTTTCGTTTTGAGTTTCTTGTGTAGCATTATTTCCTCCACAAGCAAAAAGTGCAAAAACCATAATCAAAAATGCAATTACCTTCTTCATAATCCCTCCTTAAATTTTTTGTTACTATTTTGTTATCATATTTTACCTTATTTTTTTTTCATAATGCAACATAAAAATGAAAAAAAATTTCAATAATATATCAAAACGATTGATTTTAATATATTTTTTGTCAAAAAAATATTTTCAATAAAAAATCTCAGATTTTAACTGAGATTTTTTAAATTTCTTAAAACTATATTATATATTCCAAATAATCCAGCATCATTCGATAATCTTGCAAGCTGAATTTTACTTAAAAATTTTTTATCAATAACCTTTTCACTAACTTTATCTATTATAAGTTTTTCTAAATATTCTCCTTGAGCTGTAATTCCTCCCCCAACTATTATTTGTTTTGGATTTAGCAAATACATAATATTTAAAATGGCCACAGACATAGCATCTATCATTTCTTCTATAACTTTTAAAGCAATGCTATCCTCTGTCTTAGCTTTTTCAAAAATTTTCTTGCCATTTAATTTTTCTCCTGCAAGTTCAAAATATCTGTTTACAATATAGGTTGCTGAAGCGTATTTTTGTATATGTTCTCCTTTGTATGGCATGTATCCTATTTCACCTGCAGTCATATTTTTTCCGCTATATATTTTATCGTCTATTATTATTGCTCCCCCAAGTCCAGTTCCTATTGTGATACAAACTGTGTCTCCAGTTAAATTTGAAAAAACATATTCTCCAAATGCAGCAGAATTAACATCGTTTTCAACAAAACAAGGTATACCAAATTTTTTTTCCACTATTTCTTTAAAATTTGTATTTGTATATCCTGGTATAGTTGGCCCTGCAAAAATTACACTACCACTTACGTTGTCAACAACTCCAGCCGTAGAAATACCTATTGCATTAATTTTATATTTTTTATTATATTCTGAAATTTTTTCTAATACATCTTCTAAAATAAAATTTTGTTCTTTATTTTTTCTCGTGTCCATCAGGTTTGTTTCTTTTTCTATTCCTAATAATTTATATTTTATATTAGTTCCACCTATATCAAAACAAAGTATTTGCATTTAATCCTCACTTTTTATTAGCTATTGCTAACGCTATTGTATTTTTAATTTCTGTTACTACTTTTCTATTTTTTAAAGAATATCCTGTAGATAATATATCGAGTAGATATAGTTGAGAAATTTTAGAAATTAGAGATCCACCGTTAATTACGCTTTCTCTTCCTGCAGTTACCAAAACTATATCCGATAATTTTGCTACTGTTGACATAATATAATTTGTTACAGCAATTATTTTACAACCTCTTTCTCTTGCTATAGTTAGTGGATAAAACAATTCATTTGTTTCTCCAGATAAAGATATAACAATAATTAAATCTTCTTTGGTAGAGTTTGATGCGTACATTATTTGAAAATGATTATCTCCAGCACATATACTAGTTTTGCCAAGTCTCATAAATTTATTTTGAAACTCTTTTGCAACAACTCCTGATGATCCTAGTCCAAAAAAATAAATTTTACTAGCCCTTTCTATAAGTTCTATAGACTTATTTATTTTCTCTTCTTCTATTAATTCTTCGGTCCATTGAATGGTTCTGTTAATATTGATTGCAATGTTATCTATGTAGCTGCTGCTATTTTCTTCTATTTCTTTTTCGTTAAATTCTTTTGCAACTTCAAACTTAAATTCTGGAAAACCTTTGTATCCAATTTTTCTTACAAACCTTACTATTGTTGCATTAGAAACTTTAGTTTTACTTGTTATTTCTTGTAAAGACATGGTAGCTATAGTTCTTTTTTCTTTAAGAAAATAGTCTGCAATCTTTTTTTCCTGTTTGCTAAAATTAGGATAATGAGATTCTATTATACTAATATATTTCATAAACAATATATAACTCCTTATAAGTTTATAATAAATTATAGCTTGATTTTATTAAAAAAACAATTTATTGTTTTTAAATTTTTAACTTTTATTAAAATGTAATAAAAAAAAGAGATCGTTAAAGATCTCTTTAAAAATGTATAAATATTTTTCACAAATGCTATAAAAAACATTATCTCTTTGAGAATTGTGGACTTCTTCTTGATTTTTTCTTTCCGAATTTTTTTCTTTCAACCATTCTTGAATCTCTTGTTAAGAATCCTGCAACTTTTAGTGCTTCTCTAAGAGTTTCGTCAGCAACAACAAGTGCTCTTGAAATTCCGTGTCTTATCGCTCCAGCTTGACCAGAATTCCCCCCTCCTACAACATTTACTCTAACACCATATTTATTAAGTGTTTCTGTAAGAACTAGAGGTTGTTCAACTATTCTTGAAAGTATAGCTCTTCCTCCAAAATATTCAGTCATAGGTTTTCCATTTATTTCTATTCCTTGTTCACCAGGTACTAATCTTACTCTAGCTATTGATGTTTTTCTTCTTCCAGTTCCTAAAAATTGAATTTTTTCTGCCACTGTACATACCTCCTATTATAATTCTACCTTTGTTGGTTTTTGAGCTTCGTGAATGTGTTCAGCTCCTGCGAAAACTCTCAATCTAGTTAATTGAGCTCTTCCTAACTTATTTTTTGGAAGCATTCTTTTTACAGCTAACAGCAATAATTCTTCTGGTCTTTTTTCTAGAATTTCTCCTAATCTTCTAGCTCTTATTCCACCAGGATATCCTGAATGATTATAATAAATTTTATCTGTTAATTTTTTACCAGTTACAACTAATTTTGACGCGTTAGTAACAACAACAAAATCTCCACCATCTATATGTGGTGTAAAAGTTACTTTGTCTTTACCCATTAATTTTTTAGCAATTTCAACTGCTAGTCTTCCTAAAACTTGACCTTCAGCATCATAATGGTGCCATTCTCTAACAACATCTTCTTTTCTTTGCATAAAAGTATATTTTTTCACTTTTAATTCCTCCTAAATTGTTATATTTATCGTAATATAACGCAACGGTCCTTTGTGGGAAAGGTAAATTTATACTTGTTGATTATATAATAAATATTCTTATATGTCAATTAAAAAATAATTTATTCAACTATTTGTATATAAATTCCTTCGTCAATTTTTCCTACTAAAACATTGTTATAAAAAATTTCTCCAGAAA
>JAEWEF010000047.1 GCA_023389595.1 Fusobacteriota bacterium | reverse complement strand
TTATTTCTAATCCTTCAGAGGTAGTATTTCTTACTGCTTGAGTTATTTCTATTGAATAATTATATGTTCTTTGTTTAAGAACATTTTCTAAATTAAAATGTCTACTTCTTATAAAATAATGCCCCTCGAGCATACTAGTAGTTTCTAGAACTATTATATTTCTGGAATCTCTATCTGCAGCAATACGTGCTGAACTGATAATATTTTTATTATTAGGTAATAAATATATAGTTTCAGCATCTATCATCGACAATCCTTTTTCTATGTCCGCAACTGAAGGGTTGTTAGTTTGTCCACCTATTAACACTGCAGTTGCTCCAGATTTAATAAATAGTTCTGCCATTTCTTTATTATCGGCTATAGCATAGATTACACTACCTACTCTATTAAGTGGTTCATAAATAAATTTTTCTTCTACATTACTCTTTACAATATCTGAATTTTCAAATAATAGATGTTCATGTTGTGTCTTCATATTTTCTATTTTTATATTATTTAGTGGCCCAAGACTTCCAGCTATTTCTAAAATTTGACCTGGATTGTTAGTATGAATGTGAGTTTTTGTTTTTTTGGATGTTTGAGCACAAACCATTGAATCTCCCAAATGGGATATTTTTTCTTTATACTCTTCTAGATCGAAATCTCCAGATTCTATTATAAATTCAGTACAATAAGAATATTTTATATCTTCATTAGAAATATATTCCATTTTTTTCTGATTGTGATTTTTATGTTCAACTTTTTTTCTTATATCTTTTAAAATCTCTGGATCTGTAATTGATTTTTCAAATCCTTCAAGTATATAAAATATTCCTTTGCCACCTGCATCAACAACTCCAGCTTCCTTTAATTTGTATAGTAAATTAGGTGTTTCTTCAACAGCATCTTCCGCAGCTTTTTTTATTATAGATAGAAATTCTAATAAATCAACTCCTTCGTATTCATTTGCTGATTCAGAAATTTTTCTTATAACAGTTAACATTGTTCCTTCAACTGGATCAGAAACAGCCTTATATGCTTTTTCTTTTCCATTTTCTAATGCTTTTTTTAGAATTTCTACATCCAATTCTTCATAGTCTTGTAAAATAGCTAATGAGCCTTGAATTATCTGAGATAATATAGTTCCCGAATTTCCTCTTGCTCCTAACAATACTGCTTCAGATATTACATCGCAAAGCTCTTTCATTGAAATGTTTTCTGGTAATTTAATAATATTATTTTCAGCAGATTGTAAAGTCATAGACATATTAGTTCCTGTATCCCCATCAGGAACTGGATAGACGTTTAAATCGTTTAATACTTCTGCATGTTTGTCTAGCCATCTACTACCTGAAATAAATAATTTTTTTATATTTGAAGCTCCTATTTTATTTCTTAACTTCTGATCTTTACTCAAATTATACCTCCATTCCAGCTTAAAAGCTTGGTGGGCTAACTACCCAAAGTGCTTTAGTTTCTTTGTTTGATATATTTTTAAATTTATGCTCTTGGCTAGATTTAAAATATAAACTGTCTCCTTTTTTTAATTTATACTCATAACCAGAAACATAAACTATTAATTCACCCTCTAGTATATAAATAAATTCTTCTCCTTTGTGAGAATAACAATTTATTCCACTCTCTCCATTTATACCAACTTCATATAAAATTGGTTCCATATTTTTTTCAGAATTCGAAACAGAAAGCAGAGCTATCTTAGTATTAGACTCTTTACTTTCCACAAATTTTACATCTTCATTTTTTATATACACAACATTTTTATCTTCTTCATCATCTTCTATCAAATAACTAACTTTTACATCTAATGCATTTGCTATTTTTTTTAAATTTTCTATAGACGGAGAAGCTTTACCTTGTTCTACTTGTGATAGGAAACTCGCTGAAAGATTAACTTTACTCGCTAACTCTCTAAGAGATAATTTTTTTATATTTCTATTTATTTTTATTCTCTCTCCTATCATTTTATAAATCATACTCCTCTTTTAAATTTTTTAAAAGCATAAACAGTGCATATATAGAAGCCCTTTCTCTAACTGTTTCTCTATTACCATTAATAATTTTTTTATAAATTTTTACTTTATTTTTAATTTTTATTCCTACATAAACTAATCCTATAGGTTTATCCTCAGTTCCTCCATCAGGACCAGCTATTCCAGTTGTAGATATTCCTACATCTGTTTTTAATCCTAAAACCATTTCTCTTGCAACTTCTTCACTAACCGCTCCATAAGCTATTAATGTTTCTTTTTGCACAGATAATTTATCTATTTTAGATTCATTGCTATATGTAACTATACCTTCTTTAAATACTTTTGAAATACCTGGTAAAGATACCAGTTTAGAAGAAATTTTCCCTCCTGTACAAGATTCTGCTACAGATAAAGTTAGATTATTTGTATATAATTTTTTAAAAATTATATTTTCTAATCTATCGTCATCTTCTCCAAAAATATAATCATGTATCCTATTATATAATTTTCTTTTTATTTTTTCCACAGATTTTTTCTCGGATAATACCGTCTGCATTCTTATTATTGTTGCATAGTCTTTAACTAAAAACTCATAAAAAATATTCTCGTCATCAAACAAATCTTTTACAGTATTTTCAAGTGTGGACTCTCCAAGTCCATACGTTAGAATATCTTTTATATATATTTCATCATTTAATTTTTGCTCAGATTTATAATATTCAAGAAATTTTGGAAACATGTTTTTAAGTTCTCGAGGGACGCCAGGAAACAAAACAATATTTTTAAAATATATAGCTGGCGCCATACCAAAATCATTTTCAAAAGTGATAGAATTTAACGGTTTTGATATTTCCTTATAGTTATTTAAAATTAAATTAAAATTATATTTTTTCTTTTTATTTTCAAAAATTTCTATATCTTTTTGCTCAACTATAAATTCTTCATTAAAATATCTAGATATAGCTTCTTTAGTAACATCGTCGTCAGTTGGTCCCAATCCTCCAGAAGCTATAATTAAATCAACTTTATTTTCTAAAAAATTTAAAGCATCTAAAATTTCATTTACAAAATCTCTAACTAATAATTTATATTTAACCTCTATTCCAA
>JAEWEF010000043.1 GCA_023389595.1 Fusobacteriota bacterium | reverse complement strand
AGGATTTTTTATAGCTTTTTTAGGACTTGTTAAGATGGGGGTTATAGTTAATAACGATTCAACTCTAGTATCTCTTGGAACACTAAGAAACCCAACTGTAATGTTAGCACTGTTTGGGCTAATAATTACTATTATCTTAATGAGTTTAGAAATAAGATCTGCAGTTTTTATAGGTCTTTTTATAACTGCTATAGTCGGTGTTATTTTAGGAAAATTTGGAATTTCTGGCATGCCACAAACACCCACACAAATAGTCAGTGCTGATTTTGATACTTCTGTTGTAGGAGCATTCATATTAGGATTAAAATCAATTATTAAAAAACCAGAAACAATAATAATTATTTTCACAATGTTATTTGTTGATTTTTTTGATACTGCTGGAACACTTATTGCTGTTTGCAATAATATAAAATCTAATACAAATAGAGAATACAATATGGATAGAATGTTTTATTCGGATGCTATAGGTACGATAGTTGGTGCTACTCTTGGAACTTCTAATGTAACTAGTTTTATAGAATCTACAAGCGGAGTTGCTGCTGGTGGAAGAACTGGACTTACTTCACTAACTACTGGTTTACTATTTTTACTTTCAATATTTTTTAGCCCGCTTTTAATTGTTATTTCAGCGATACCTGTAGGAAACCTTTCTCTCGAACCCGTTGTTGCTCCAGCTCTATTTATAGTAGGAGTTCTTATGTCAACTCAATTATCTAATGTTGACTGGAAAGATTTTTCAACTGCCGCAGCTGGTTTTACTACTATAATAATGATGGTGCTAACTTATTCAATAGCGTCTGGTATAGCTGCAGGATTTGTTATATATGTCATCACAAGAATATTTACAAAAAGAACGAATGAAATATCTATACCACTGTGGATACTCTTTATAATATTTTTGTTACATTTCTGTATATAAAAAACTCTTAAATATTTTTAAAAAATCATGCCATCAGCATGATTTTTTATTTTACAATTTAATAACAAAAATGATATAATTTAAAAAAGCTATTAAAAATAATTATGTTTATCGGAGGTATTAAATGAATTCTGTTATTTTAATTGGAAGATTAACTAGAGATCCTGAGTTAAAATTCGGTCAAAGCGGAAAAGCTTATTGTAGATTTTCTATCGCAGTTGATAAAAATTTTAAAGATGATAAAGGAAGTGCTGATTTTATAAACTGTGTAGCTTTTGCTAATACTGCTGAATTTATAGGTGAATATTTTAAAAAAGGAAGAAAAATCGCTATAAGTGGTAGATTGAATTCATCTTCTTATGAATCGGACGGAAAGAAAATTTATTCATTAGCAGTTCTTGTTGATAATGTTGAATTTGCTGACTCAAAACCTTCTGATAATAACTCATATAAAAATGAAAAAACAACAAATGTAACTCCACTTGTTGAAGAAGAATCAACATCAATCGATTTAAACGACGATGACTTCCCATTCTAATTGGTGAATAATATGGAAGATAAATATGTAAATTTAAATAAAGTTTATACTAAAACTGGTGACAAAGGGGAAACTTCTTTAGTAGGAGGAACAAGAGTTAAAAAAAGTTCAATAAAAGTTGATTGTTATGGAGAAATAGATGAAACTTCATCTGTATTAGGCCTTGTTAGAGTTTATTGTAAAAACGAAGAAATAAAGAAATTGATTTTAGATATACAAGAAAAACTTTTAATAGTAGGTGCACATTTAGCAAGTGACGAAAAAGGAAAAACTTTTTTGAAAGAGAGTATAACAGAAGAAAACATTAATTTCATTGAAGCTAAAATAGATTTTTATAACAATAAGCTTGAACCACTTTTTAAATTTATTTTACCTGGAGATGATATTTTATCATCTTACATACATCTAGCTAGAACTGTTGTAAGAAGAGCCGAAAGAAGAATAGTTGAATTATCATTTCAAGAAGAAATCGATGATAATATTCAAAAATATATAAATCGTCTTTCAGATTTATTTTTTGTACTTGCTAGGTTTGTTTCTGAAATTAAATACGAGGAGTAAATTATGAGCATCAGACGAATTTTAATTTTTATTTTCACTTTATTTGTTTTTACTTTAAACTCTTTTGCTAGAGAAGAAGTCAAACAAAGTGACATAGTACTTAATGAAGGATTTTATTATTTTAAAGAAGAACTTTATACGGGCAAGGCTGTAGAAGGAATGAATAGATATTTTTATAAAGATGGTAAGGCAGACGGAAGATGGGTAACTTTTTATAAAAATGGTAACATAAAATCTATAGTTAATTGGAGTGACGGAAAATTTAATGGTAAGTATATACTTTATAATAATGATGGTAAAAAAATATTAGAAACTTACTACGTAGATTCTCAAGAAAATGGACCGTACTATGTTTATTATGATAATGGTATATTAAGAATAAAAGGTGAATATATTTCAGGTAATCCAACTGGAAAGTGGGAATATTACGATTCGAAAGGAAAATTAACTAACGTTTCAGAATTTTAATTAATATTCATTGTAAAAAATAGTTAGGAGGACATAACGTGCATGTAATTCTAAGATTTTTTTTAAAAACTAAAGTCTTGGCTTCAACAGTAAAAGCTAAACAGTTGTATGAATACATAAATGAAAGTGTAAATAACAACGAAAATATTACTCTTGATTTTTCTGGTATAAGTGGTGCTACATTAAATTTTTTTACTATAATTTTTAACAATATAAATTATAATAAAAATTCAGTTAAATTTACTATAACAAATATTCCTATAAGTGTTAGAGATCAAATATCATTTTTGATAAAAAA
>JAEWEF010000084.1 GCA_023389595.1 Fusobacteriota bacterium | reverse complement strand
GTTGTAAATAAATTAAATGTTTATCCAGTAAGAGAGACGATAAGAAAAGTTTTTTTGAAAAATATAATAAATGCCGAGGGTATGCAAAATTTTCAAAAACAATTGGGAAAAATAATACTTCCAACTCCAGCTGCAGTTTTATACGCTGCCGAACTACTTGCAAATGGCACAGAAAATGAAGAGGGTATAGGAGAGTTAATGGTTGTTGACATAGGTGGTGCCACAACGGATGTTCATTCAGTTGCTGACGGACTACCTAGTAAAAATAATATAATATTAAAAGGCCTTGAAGAACCTTATTCTAAAAGAACGGTAGAGGGAGATTTAGGAATGAGATATTCTGCAGTTTCTCTTTACGAAGCTACAACGCTTAACAAAATAAGAACTTATCTTGGAGAAAAAGATTCAAAAATAAATGTGAGAGAAAGTTTTGTATACAGACAACAAAATCCAGACTATATTGCCGACAACGAATTCGATATAAAATTTGATAATGTAATGGCAAAACTTTGTACCGAAATTGCCGTTAACAGACATGCGGGTACACTTGAATGTGTTTTTTCTCCTATGGGGACAATTTTTACACAGACGGGCAAAGATTTAACTAATATAAAAAATGTAATAGGTACCGGTGGTTCAATTATAAGAAGTAGCGATCCCGAATTTATTCTGTCTTCTGCGGCAATGTCTGAAGATGACGAACTAACTCTTAAACCGAAGTTTCCAACTTATTTTCTGGATAAGACTTACATACTTGCAGCTATGGGAATATTGTCGAAAGATTTTCCGGACGTGGCACTTAAAATTTTGAAAAAATATATTGTGAAAATTTAAGCGTAAAAAAATTAAAAATAAAAATGGGAGAGGAAAATGAAGAAAAAAATTCAGTCGGTAGAGCCTAACATAGCCGATCTTGTAAACGGTTGGCTAAAAAGTTACAAACTAGATTATAAATTAGAACAGGAAAGTTTAAATGAAGAAATAGATAGAGCATTAGATGAATACAAATCAAAAAGCGGCGGAACAGGAGGAAACAGACCAGATACAAAACTCTTGTTACAAGATGAAGCCTTAAACTATTACCCCGTCCTAATCGAATACAAAGGATATAAAGATAAATTAATTAAACTAGATAGCAATAACAGAGTTGATAATAAAACAAGTAAAAATGAACCCAATTACAAAAATATAAATAGCTATGCTGTAAATGGTGCAGTACATTATGCAAACGCCATACTCCACTACACAAGCTACACAAAAGTAATAGCTATAGGAGTAACAGGCTACAAAGATAATAACGAAAAAATAAAACACTCAATAGGTGTTTACTATGTATCAAAAGATAATCTAGGAATAGGTCAAGAAGTAGGTGAATATAGCGACCTGTCATTTTTAAGAAAAGAAAACTTTAACGACTTTATAAAAAAAGTAAACGAACTATCCCTAACTACAGAAGAATTAGAAGCATTAAAAGAAAAAAGAGAACAAGAAATTAACTCAAGCCTAGTAAAACTAAATAACGATATATATGCAAATGAAAAAGGACTGAGTGAAAATGATAGAGTATATCTGGTATCGGCTTCTATAATGGCAACACTAGGAATACCGGGAAAAGTAAGCCCATTAGAAAAATCCGATCTAAAATCATCTACAGAAACAGGCTACACAGACGGGGAAGTTATCGTAAGAAAAATAGAAGCATTTTTAAGCGAGAAAAATTTACCAAAATCAAAACAGGACCTCATCGTAAGAACCCTAAAAAACACATTACTATCTGAAAACATAAATAAACCTGTAAACGGAGAGAGCCAACTAAAAAGAATATTTTGCAAAATTGTAGACGATTTAGGAATATATTACAAAATAGGATTGACGACAGATTTTACAGGAAAATTATTTAACGAAATGTATTCATGGTTAGGATTTACACAGGATAAGAAAAACGACGTAGTATTAACTCCGTCATATGTTGCCAATCTATTAGTAAAACTGGCAAGAGTAAATAAAGATAGCTATGTGTGGGATTTTGCAACGGGTAGTGCCGGACTTTTGGTTGCTGCAATGAATGAAATGATAAACGATGCAAAAGAAAAAATAACATCACCCCTTGAGCTAGAACAAAAACAATTAAAAATAAAAGCAGAACAACTTTTGGGACTTGAAGTTTTATCAAATATTTATATGCTAGCGATACTAAATATGATACTTATGGGAGATGGTAGCTCAAATATCTTAAACAAAGACTCCCTAGCCGATTTTGACGGAAAATATGGATTCGGAAAAACGAATGAAAAATTTCCGGCAGATGCCTTCGTACTTAATCCGCCATATTCGGCAGAAGGAAATGGAATGGTTTTTGTTGAAAAAGCTCTATCAATGATGAAAAGTGGATATGCTGCAATAATAATTCAAAACTCAGCAGGCAGTGGAAAAGCAAAAGAGAATAATAAAAAAATATTAAAAAATAACACCCTACTTGCAAGCATAAAAATGCCTATAGATTTATTCATAGGAAAATCTAGTGTACAGACCAATGTATATGTATTTAGAGTGGGGGAAGAACATCATAAAGACAACATAGTAAAATTTATAGATTTTTCTAACGACGGATACACAAGAAGCAATAGAAAAAAAGCGAGTATAAATCTAGTCGATACAGATAGAGCAAAAGAAAGATATGAAGAAGTGGTAAATCTTGTACGTTTTGGAAAAAGTAAGC
>JAEWEF010000058.1 GCA_023389595.1 Fusobacteriota bacterium | reverse complement strand
GTTATATTATCGCTCTTTACTCAAATAAAAAAAGACAGCGTTTAAACTGTCTTTTGTGTGTTATTTATATTTTCCCCCCATCTTTATCTAAATGGTGAAATATATTTATACATTAACCGCCTTTGTTCTTCTGTTAACTGCGTATACTCATCACTCCGCTCAGGCCAAAAATTATAAATTAATTTTTTATCAAAACTAAAAAGGTTTTTCCCTAGTTCTCCTAAAATTACATCATTTTCTTCATCTACAGGGTCTTCCCAAACGGAAAATATATCATTTGTGTTTCTTATTTTTTTAAATGACAAAAATCTTCTAAATTTTTCTGGTTCACGAGTGCATTCCAAATGTTTAAAATATTTTTTAAACAATTCTTGTTCTTCTTTTGTTAAATTATGCGGATAATCTTTTGAGTAATCGTATATTTTTACTTTGTCAAATGAAAATAACCTTTCTTTTGGGTCGTTTACGTATTCGCCATATCCAATATAGTAATATCGTTTAACGTCCCATATAGGTATATCTAACTCCCCAAACTTATAAAAGTATAAACAAATTTTTTCTTCCATTTATATTCACCTTATTATTATTTTATTTTATCAGTATTGATATTTTAAAGAATTTTATATTAATTGTAATTTATCATAATTTCTTTTTTAATACAATAATAAGATAGAATTAAGTAAACTAAAAAAAATGCTAAAAATTTTAGCATTTTCTTATTTAAAATTTTTATAATAATTTAGATTTTAAAATTTCATATTCTTTTCTCATATCATTTTCTAAAAATTCTAAAATTTCTTTAACAGTTCTTTCTTGTTTCACCATAGATGCAACTTGTCCAGCCATAACACTTCCATTTTTTACATCTCCGTCTTCAACTGCTTTTCTATAAGAACCAACAGCTAATTTATTTATTTCTTCTTCTGTTGCTGCTTTTTTTTCTAGTTCTAATATTTCTTCTGCCAATTTATTTTTTATAACTCTCACTGGATGTCCGTATAAATTTCCAGTAACTACAGTTGATGTATCATTTGCTTCTAAAATTTCATTTTTAAAATTTTGATGAACTCCACATTCTTTTGCAGTTAAAAATATAGTTCCGCATTGTATGCCAGATGCTCCCATTGAAAGTGCAGCTAAGTACTGCTTACCACTTGCTATCCCACCAGCAGCTATTACAGGAATATTTACTGAGTTAACTATTTGAGGTAAAAGTGCCATTGTAGTTGTTTTTCCTATATGTCCACCACTTTCACAACCCTCAGCTATCACTGCGTCTGCTCCTATTCTTTCCATTCTCATAGCTAAAGATACATTAGGTATAACTGGTATAACTTTAATATTTGCCTCTTTTAAAATTCCCATATAAGGACCAGGATTACCAGCACCAGTAGTTACAACTTTAACTCCATTTTCTATACATATATTTATTTGTTCAGCAATATCTTTTCTTTGCATCATAAGATTTACAGCAAATTTTTTATTTGTTATTTTTTTAGCTTCATCTATATTTTTTTTAAGTTGTTCTAACTCCATTGCAGCACCGGCAATTATTCCTAAACCACCATTTTCTGAAACTGTTCCCGCTAAAAATCCATCTGACACCCAAGCCATTGCTCCTTGAAAAATTGGATATTTTAATTCTAATAAATCACATATTTTATTCGTCATACCACACCTCCTTATAAAATAAAAAGACCTTAAAGGTCTTTTTTATTATTTTGATTCCTCTATTAATTTGTTGATTTCATTTATTATTGTATCTGGATCTAATCCGTGAGCAGAAATTCCTTCTCCTAAAGTTTCACCAGAGGCTATCATACAACCAACACATCCTAGTCCGTGTCTTTGAAATACCTCAACAGCTACTGGATATTTTTGTACAGCTTCCATTATATTCATATCTTTAGTTACCATTATATTTTACCTCCGTTATTTTTTAATTTTTTTATCTTATATTTTAAATTATATAAAAATCGACCTTTTATGTCAACTTTTATTTGTTTTTAAATTTTTAAAATAATTTTTATATTTTTTATTTTTTCAAAAGTTTTTTTTCGATATATTCTTGTGCAATCTCTCTATCATCAAAATGTATTTTTTCTCTACCTATAATTTGATAATTTTCATGTCCTTTTCCTGCAATAATTACTATATCATTTTTTTCTGCAATATTTATTGCGTACTCAATAGCTTTTTCTCTATTTATTTCTGTAAAATGATTTTTATTTTCAAATCCAGCAAAAACATCGTCTAATATTTTTTTTGGATCTTCAGTTCTTGGATTATCTGATGTGAGTATTACTACATCACTATATTTTTCAGCAATTTTTGCCATTATAGGTCTTTTTGTTTTATCCCTATCACCACCACAACCGAAAACTGTTATCAATTTATTTTTTTCAAGATTTTTTGCAGTTTTTAAAATATTTTCAAGTGCATCGGGTGTATGAGCGTAATCAATTATAACTTTGAAATTTTGTCCAATATTAACTGGTTCAAATCTTCCTGGAGCCGGATTTAAAAAAGGTATTTTTTCAACAATTTCTTCAAAAGGTATACCAATTTTTATTGCAATTCCAACAGATCCCAATATATTATAAATATTAAATGTTCCAATAGTATTATTTATAAATTCACTTTTTATATTTTTATAATTTAAAAAATCCAAATTATTTTCATTTGATATTTTTAATTC
>JAEWEF010000074.1 GCA_023389595.1 Fusobacteriota bacterium | reverse complement strand
TTAAGATTAATTATTAATATGCTATTTTTTTAGATAAAAAGTGATATAATATATTTGTATTTTAAAATTTTTACGGAGGTAACGCCATGAATCATTTTAATTTAGATATTACGAAAACATCAAAATTTATAAACGAAAAAGAAATTCAAAATACGAAAGCAGAAGTTTTAAAAGCTCACACAATTTTCACAGAAAAAAAAGGAGCAGGGAACGATTTTCTAGGTTGGGTATCTCTCCCTTATGCGTACGACGAAGAAAAAAAAGAAGAGCTTGAAAAAATCAAAAAAGCTGCAGAATTTATAAAAGCAAATTCAGAAGTTTTGATTGTAATAGGAATAGGTGGTTCATATCTGGGAGCAAAAGCAGTTATCGAAGCTCTTTCTCACAGTTTTTATAATAATTTGGATAAAAACAAAAGAAAAACTCCGGAAATTTATTTTGCGGGACAAAACATTTCAGGAAGATATTTAAAGCATCTTATAGAACTTATAGGAGAAAAGGATTTTTGTGTAAATGTAATTTCAAAATCTGGTACTACTACGGAACCTGCAATAGCTTTCAGAATTTTTAAAAATCTTTTAGAAAAAAAATATGGCAAAGATGAGGCAAGAAAAAGAATTTTTGCCACTACTGATAGAGAAAAGGGTGCATTAAAACAACTTGCCGACAAAGAAAATTATGAAACTTTTGTAATAGAAGACGATATAGGCGGAAGATATTCAGTTCTTTCTCCTGTTGGACTACTGCCTATAGCCTGTGCCGGTATAGATATAGACGACATGCTATCTGGAGCAAAATCTGCAACAGATATTGCACTTTCAAAAGATTTTGAAAAAAATACTGTAATGCAATACGCTTTAACTAGAAATATTTTATACAGAAAAGGATATTTCATAGAATTGCTTGTAAATTACGATCCAAGAATGCATTATTTTTCTGAATGGTGGAAACAACTTTTTGGTGAATCTGAAGGAAAAGACAAAAAAGGAATCTTCCCGGCATCTGTAGATTTTTCTACCGACTTACATTCGATGGGGCAATATATACAAGACGGTGAAAGAAAACTTATGGAAACAATTTTAAATATAGTTTCAGAAGATGAAGATGTAGAAATTTTAAAAGAAGATGAAGACTTGGATGGACTTAATTATCTTGCCGGGAAAAATATGAGTTTCATCAACAATAAAGCTTTTCAAGGAACATTGCTTGCTCACATAGATGGCGGTGTCCCTTGTATGGTTGTAAATATTCCTAGAATAAATTCTTACTACATAGGTTATCTAATTTCATTTTTTGAAAATGCTTGTGCAGTTAGTGGATACATGCTTGGGGTTAATCCTTTTAATCAACCCGGAGTGGAATCTTACAAAAAAAATATGTTTGCACTTTTAGGTAAAAAAGGATATGAAGAATTAAAAGAAGAATTGGAAAAAAGATTATAAAAAAGCCGTTTTAAAACGGCTTTTTAAATTAAATTTTTATTTTTTTGGATTACGAGTAGCTGATCTATTTTAAAAGAATCTACATCTACAACCTCAAAAACGTATCCAAAATATTCAACCTTTGCTCCTTTTTTTGGTATCGTTTTAAGCATATACATCATAAAGCCGGCTATAGTTTCATATGTATCTTCTTCAGGAAACTTTTCATAAATTTCCAAAGCTTTTTTAACATCCTCTATGGGAGTGAGACCGTCTATCAACCAAGAGTGTTCGTCTCTTTGTATCACTTGTAAATCTTCTTCTTTAGAGTAGACTACTCTATCGACAACGGTTCCTATTACGTCGTATAAAGTTACTATCCCCGTAACATGTGAATATTCATTCAAAATTACGGCAAAATCATCTTTTTTTTCGTTAAATTGATCCAGAGTATCCGAAACAGTTAATGTATTTGGAATAACAAGCAAATCTTTTTTGTAAAAATCTCTGATAAATTTAATTATGTTCGTGTCGCCATCCAAAATTACAGGAAGTAAGTCTTTCGAATCTATCGTTCCTAAAATGTCGTCTAAATTATGTCCGCAAATTAAAAATTTTCTATTCGGATGCTCCCTCATATTTTTTTTAACTTCTTCTTCAGAATCGTAAACCGAAATATAGGGGATATCATCTCGTGGAGTCATAATTGAAGTTACCCATCTCGTTTCCAATTCAAAAATATTTTCTATGAGTGAATGTTCTTTTTTGTGTACTATTCCAGCTTCAGCCCCCGCATCAACCAATGCAACTATATCTTCATGAGTTATCTTGTCCTGTCTTATAATTTCCAATTTAAAAATTTTAAAAATTATTACAGCTATGCCATCTATAAGTCTAATAAACGGTTTTAAAATTTTCATAATTACTATCATAGTTCCAACAGTTTTTAATGCAATTTTTTCGGGGTATACCATAGCAAGACGTTTAGGTATAAAATCTGCAAACTGTATGAATAAAAAAGTTACGAAAATAAATGACAAAACATTTCCTACGATTAACGCATTAGATGATGCGTTTGGAAAAACATTTTTAATAAAAGATTCTACGTACGGGTTAAGTATTTTGTCTCCTATTATACCTCCAAGTATTGCAACGGCATTTATTCCAACCTGTATTGCTGCAAAAAAATCTCCAGCATGCTCCTGAGTTTTAATTATAGTTTTAGCTCTTTCGTCTCCCTCATCTATAAGTGTTTGCAATTTTGTAATTCTTGAACTTGCTAAAGCAATTTCACTAGCAGAAAAAAAAGCACTCATCAAGATGAGTATAATTATAAGTAAAATTTTAATTGTAAAATCCATATTATCACCTTTAATATCAACTTATTTTTATTATATCACAAATTTATTTTTTACAAAATCAATAATAAAAAATTAATCTATTTTATTGTGCTATATTTTTTATAAAACTTGATTTTTTTTTGTTTTAAATATAAAATTGTATAGTAAACAGTATTTTCTTTTTTAATCGGAAATGGGGTATGAAGATGGAAGAAAAACAACTAATTATAGTAACCGGCATGAGCGGTGCAGGAAAATCTACCGCACTTAATATTTTGGAGGATTTAGATTTTTATACCATCGATAATTTACCAATAGGTTTAGAAAAATACTTGCCAGAAATTAACGTAAATAAGCTCGCGGTAGGAGTCGATATAAGAACGCTTAAAAAAACTGAAGATTTTTTTGAATGGATATCAAAAGTCGAAAACGAAAAACTGAAATATCAGATAATCTATCTTGATGCAGACATATCTGTAATACTTGGAAGATACAATCTTACAAGGAGAAAGCATCCCATAAAATCCGACTCACTTCTTGAAAGTGTAAAAAAAGAAAAAGAAATAATGGAGGGAATAAAAGAGAAATCTCATTTTGTTATAGATACAAGTTTTCTCCGTACCAACGAACTGGCAAATAAAATCAAAGAAATTATTGCAGAAGAATTCAAAATAAATTCTATGAAAATTCATCTGCAATCTTTCGGCTTCAAATATGGCGTTCCGATAGATGCCGACCTTATGTTCGACCTACGTTTCATTCCCAATCCATACTACATAGACGATCTAAAAAATAAAACGGGTTTCGACAAAGAAGTAAAAAACTACGTTATGAAAAATGAAATCAGCCAAAAATTTTTAGATAAATTAAAAGATTTTATAGATTTTTTACTGGAAGAATACATAACGGAGGGTAAAAAACATTTAACTATAGCTATAGGTTGTTCTGGAGGGCAACATCGTTCTGTAGTTTTTGTTGAGCTTTTAAAAGAATATTTATCTAAAAATGAAAAAATAGAAGTTTATTCATATCACAGGGAGAATGTTCGTGGATATTGGTAAAATAAATGTACCTGACAATCCGGGCGTATACTTAATGAAAAGCAAGTCCAAAGTAATTTATGTCGGTAAGGCTAAAAATTTAAAAAAAAGAGTGTATTCATACTTTAATAAACAGCACGACGATTTTAAAACGAGTGAACTTGTAAAAAATATTGAAGACATAGAATTTTTTATAACGAATAATGAAATTGACGCTCTTATACTTGAAAATAATCTTATAAAAAAATATAGACCGAAATATAATATTCTATTAAAGGACGAAAAAACTTATCCGCTTATCAGTCTTAGTAAGGAAGATTTCCCGACAATAAAAATAATACGGACAACAAAATCCTTGAATCACGATAAGGCGGAATATTTTGGTCCCTATCCTCACGGAGCGTGGAATTTTAAAAATATACTTGCAAACACTTTTAAATTAAGAGATTGCAATCGTGATATGAATAGAAAATATAAGAGACCGTGTCTTAGATATTATATGAAGAATTGTTACGGCCCTTGCGTCTATAAAAATATTAGGGAAGAATATACAGTTGGCGTAAGTTCCGTTAGAGAAATATTAAAGAAAAATATCGATAAGCTCATTAAATCTCTTTCTAATGAGATGACAATTTTGTCGGATAGAATGGAGTTTGAAAAAGCAATAGTTGTGAGAGAAAAAATAAAAGTTTTACAAAATATGGAAAAAAATCAGATAATAGAGTATGGTAGAGATCTGGACGAAGATATTTTCACTTTTCATCACAGCGAAAATAAAATTTTTATACTTGTTTTAAATATTAGAAATGGTAAAATATTAGGTAAAAATTCAACTTCTATCGATACTGAGGGAAAATTTTTTGACAACGTATATGACAGCATTTTAATTTCGTACTACACCAAATACACGCTACCCAATAATATTGTTATAGATAGTATAAACGAAGAGAAATTTAAAAATGCAATATTAGCTCTTGAAAAATATTCGAATAAAAAAATTAA
Organism: Fusobacteriota bacterium; assembly: GCA_023389595.1. Lineage (GTDB taxonomy): Bacteria > Fusobacteriota > Fusobacteriia > Fusobacteriales > Fusobacteriaceae > Fusobacterium. Next base: position 10,254 of record JAEWEF010000074.1, on the reverse strand, counting down.
TGTTTTTTTTCCAAAAATAAATTCAAGAAGAAAAAAGTTGCTCGATATGGCATACTCTAATCTAGCAAAAGATATAAGCAACTACTATCTCAAAAAAGATGTAATAGAAAATGGAATAAGAGAAATTTACGAAAAACTTTCTCTAAAAAAATTACCTATTAAAATAGAATGCTTCGACATATCTAACATACAAGGAAAAGATGCCGTTGCATCTATGAGTGTTTCTATAGAAGGACGTGCCGCCAAAAAATATTACAGGAGATTTAAAATAAGATGTAAGGATACTCCCGACGATTTTTCTATGATGAGAGAAGTTATAGAGAGAAGATATTCTAAACTCGATAAAAAAGATTTCCCCGATGTAATTCTCATAGACGGTGGTCTCGGTCAAATAAATGCTGCCGGTGAAGTACTTAAAAAATTAGGGAAATTAGAATATGCAGATTTGCTAAGTATAGCTAAAAAAGAAGAAGAAATTTTCAAATACGGCATAAGTGAATCATTTAGATTTTCTATGGACAGTGAAGCAATAAAGATTTTTCAAAGAGTTAGGGACGAAGCTCACAGATTTGGTATAACCTATCACAGAAAATTGAGAAGAAAAAGAATTATCTCCTCACAACTGGATGAAGTAAAAGGAGTGGGAGATACTAGAAAGAAAAAGCTTTTAAAAACTTTTGGGTCGGTAGAAAATATAAAAAATGCAAGTGTAGAAGATATAGCAAAAGTAGTTCCTTTATCTGTGGCACAAGAAATCAAAAATATATTAAACAGTTAATGTGGGGGAAGAATGAGAAGTTTTTTTTACGCCATTATTTTAATCATATTGATGGCAGCTATGGCTTTGATATATATAAAAAGACTAACTAACCAGAGTATAAAAGAGGGTCTTAATATTTTAGATGGACTTAAAAAGAGAAAGCAACTCAATCTATCTACAGATGTTTTGACAGAAGAATACAAAACTACTCTGAATTCTTTTATAAAACAGGATAACGAACTTGATAATTCTTTGGAGGAATTAAAAGAATTTAGAAATGAGTTAGAAATTACATACAATTCCCTTATAACTAAAACCTCGCAACTCGAATACAGCAACAATATACTTAAGCGTAGAGTTCACAACTTATACAGCCTAAATAATTTATCGAGGAATGTTTTATCAATTTTTGATTTAGATAAAATAGTGGATATAATTTTGGATGCATACTTTATACTTACTGCCGCAAAAAGAATGACTATTTATCTGTGGGAAGATAATGTACTTGTAAATAAAAAAGTAAAGGGGGCTTTAAAATTTAGAGAAAATTTAGAAGTTGATGTGGAAAAATTTAACAACTTTTCGTCTAAAGATTATGTCAATTTATATAACGAATTTTCTTCAAATTTTATAGTTTTATCTGACGAAGAAATAATAGTTACTCCTCTTGTGATAAATGAAATAGAACTGGGAGTAATATATATAATAGAAAATAAAGTTAATCTACTAGAGCTTGAAAGAGAAATGATATCTGCTCTTTCTATCCAAGCTTCCATTGCTATTTACAATTCTTTCAATCACGAAAGATTAATAGTAAATGAAAGGATTTCTGGAGAACTTGAACTTGCATCTAACATGCAAAAAAGAATATTACCAGAAAGTATTAATAAGCTGGATGGGCTAGAAATAATTACATATTTTGAACCAGCTAAAGAAATAGGCGGAGATTATTACGATTATTTTATTAGAAACAATATATTTTCTATAAATATAGCAGATGTTAGTGGTAAGGGTGTACCAGCAGCTTTTCTTATGGCACTTAGTAGATCAGTTTTAAAGACGGTATACAACATAACTACTGAGGGACCAGCACAAGAATTAAATTTATTTAATCAAATTATTTATGAAGACATAAGTGAAGATATGTTCATAACTATGATGAATACTAAATATGATATGTCGACAAGAAAATTTACAATATCTAATGCCGGTCATAACCCGCTAATAATTTATAGGAAGTCGACAGATATTCTAGAAACAATTTCTGTTAAAGGAGTTGCCATAGGCTTTTTAAAGGATTACAAATACAAAGAAAAGGAAATATTTTTGGAAGAGGGCGACATAGTCTTTATGTACACTGATGGTGTTATAGAGGCTGAATCTGAAAATAAAGAACTTTTTGGTATAGAACGATTAAAAGAAGTAATATTAGAAAACAAAAATAAAAATTTAGAAGAAATAAAAATTGCAGTTTTAAATTCGATAGATAAATTTGTTGGCAACAACGAACAAGTAGATGATATTACTTTTGTGATAATGAAGTGTATAAATAAGGAGTGATTATGAAAAAAGCGTCAATAGGAGGACAGGCAGTAATAGGCGGAGTTATGATGAAGGGAAGTGAATGTATAGCCACTGCCGTTAGAAAACCGACGGGTGAAATCGTATACAAAAAAACGAAACTTGTAGATAAAAATAGAGAATTTTTGAAAAAACCTTTTATAAGAGGAATAGTTATGCTTTTTGAGGCTCTAGTTATAGGTGTAAAAGAGTTAACTTTTGCGGCAAATCAATCTGAAGAATCTGACGAAAAAGCGTTAAGCAACAAAGAAGCCATACTGGTAACTGTTTTTTCTCTATCTCTTGGTATACTTATGTTTATGGTATTGCCATCTTTTTTAGGAACTTTTTTATTTAAGTCTAATATTGCAAAAGCAAATATAGCTGAGGCAGTAATAAGAATGATTAGTTTTATTCTATACATCTGGTTAATTTCTTTTTCAAAAGATATACAATCAGTTTTTCAATATCATGGTGCTGAACATAAATCTATATACGCTTACGAAAACGATATGGAACTTACTCCAGAAAATGCAAAAACTTTTACGACTCTACATCCTAGATGTGGTACAAGTTTTCTATTTATAGTTATGTTTATTTCTATAATAGTTTTTGCCCTTATCGACTTTATTTTTCCAGTACCAGAAGCGGGTATCTATAAATTTTTATACAAACTTTGTTCGAGAGTAATTTGCATGCCAATAGTTGCAGGAATTTCTTATGAAATTCAGAAATTTTCTAGTTGCCACTTAAACAACCCACTTATTAAATTAATAGCTTTACCGGGTCTACTTTTACAAAAAATAACAACTAAGGAGCCCGATTTAGATAAGCTAGAAGTTGCCATCGTTGCAATAAAAGTTTCTCTTGGCGAAAATGTCGTAAATGCTCGCGAGGTGTGGGAATAAAATGAGATTTAAAAATGAAATAGAATACGTTTTTAGAATTTTAATGTTTATGGCAAGCCATCCAGAAAGAGAAATTATTACTTCACAAGAAATTTCACAGGAGGAGGTAATACCTCATCTATTTAGCATGCGTATAATGAAAAAAATGGAAAAAGCTGGACTTTTAGAAATAATTAAGGGTTCTAAAGGTGGATATAAATTAAAGAAAAAACCGGAAGACATATCTTTAAAAGATGCTATACTTTGTATAGACGATATAATAATGGTGAAAGATATAGAAAATTTTGACGAAGTCGGAACAAGTTACGCTCACATTATGAATGCACTTAGAGTTGTAGAAAAAAAGCTTGAACAAAATTTAGAAAATTCTAATTTTAAAGATTTATCCGAAGAATGGTTACAAAATAAGTGAGAGGATTGAAACGTTCAATCCTTTTTTATTTTTCAAAAAAAATATTATTTACTATTTAAATAAACTTTTTTGTGTTAAAATATATCAAACAACAACTATTTTTAAGGAGGAAGTTATGAAGCTAACATACAATGTAAAAGGTATGTCTTGTTCTGCATGCTCTTCCAACATAGAAAAAAATATTTCTGCGTTGCGTGGAGTAAAAAATGTAAATGTAAACTTACTTAAAAACAATATGACGGTCGATTACGACGAAAATATTTTGTCGTCCGATGAAATTATAAATTCTGTAAATAAAATTGGATACACGGCATTTCTTCCCAACGAAGAAAAAAATAATGAAATTGTAGATAAAACTTCCGAAGATAAAAAAGTTAAATTCATACTTGTCGTTTCGCTAGTATTTGCCATTCCGCTGTTTTATCTATCTATGGGCCCGATGATAGGATTGCCTGTACCATCTATACTTTCCGCACACTACCATCCTATAATCAATGCCTTCACACAATTTCTACTAGTTCTTCCCATAGTTTTTGTGAATTTTAAATATTACACGAATGGTTATAAATCTCTTTTTAACAGAGCTCCCAACATGGATTCTCTTGTTGCAATAAGTACGACTGCATCTCTTCTTTATGGTATCTATGCAATTTATAAAATGGCGTACGGGATGGACATTGGAGATATTCATTTAGTTCATCGATTTGCACACGAGTTATATTTTGAGGGAACGGGAATGATACTTGCTCTTATAACTCTTGGTAAATATTTGGAACATAAATCGAAGGGGAAAACTTCTGAGGCGATTAATCAACTTATAAATTTAACTCCGAAAGTTGCAACAGTTTTGATTGACGGAGAAGAAAAAATATTAGAACTTAAAAACATAAAAGTTGGAGATACAGTTATAGTAAAATCTGGTGAAACTGTCCCTCTTGATTCTGAAGTTATAGAAGGAAATGGCTTTATAGATGAATCGAGTATAACTGGAGAAAGTATGCCCGTCGAAAAAAATGTGGGCGATAATCTTATAGGTGCAACGATAGTTAAAAGTGGATATTTTAAAGTTAAAATTTTAAGAGTTGGTGAGGATACACTTCTTGCTAAAATAATAAAAATAGTTGACGAGGCAACAACATCGAAAGCTCCAATAGCCAGACTTGCCGATAAAATTTCAGGGAAATTCGTTCCATTTGTAATAGGAATTTCTCTTCTAACTTTTGTAGTCTGGATGCTACTTGGAAAAAGTTTAGAATTTTCTCTTTCTATGGCTATATCCGTTTTAGTGATTTCTTGTCCTTGTGCACTTGGACTTGCAACTCCTACTGCAATAATGGTTGCAATTGGTCGTGGGGCGACGAACGGAATTTTAATTAAATCGGCCGAATCGTTGGAACTTATGCATTCAATAAAAAATATAGTTTTCGATAAAACTGGAACGATAACTGAAGGTAGCCCCTTTGTAAATGAATTTAAATCCGTAGGATCAGAAAGCGAAGAAAAACTTTTACAAATTACTGCTAGCATAGAAAATTTATCCGAACATCCACTTTCAAAAGCCATAGTGAACGAATTTAAAAAGAAAAATACAAATTTTCTTGAAGTTAAAAATTTCAAACAAATTTATGGTCAAGGTATAAGTGCAGAAGTTGAAAATAAAACTTACTACATAGGAAATGAAAAGATGATGAAAAATATATCCGTCGTTGTGGACGAAAAATATAAAACGGAAGAAAATTCTATGTACACGATTTTATATGTGGCATCTGAAAAAAATCTTGAAGGTATAATTTCCATCGCCGATAAAATAAAAAATAATAGTGTGTCTGCCATCAAAAATTTAAAAAATATGGGAATAAAAACTATTATGCTTACTGGCGACAATAAGCACACTGCAAATTCTATAGGAAAAATAGTTGGAGTGGATGAAATTATTTCTGAAGTTTTACCGACAGAAAAAGCTGATACGATAAAAAAAGTCCAAGAAAGAAATGGTATGGTTGCAATGGTTGGTGACGGAATAAATGATGCTCCCGCTCTTGCAACTGCAAATGTTGGAATAGCAATAGGGGCAGGAACTGATATAGCAATAGAATCTGCAAATATAGTTTTAATGAATAGTGATTTACAAGATGTAACGAACGCTATATATTTAAGTAAGGCAACTATAAGAAATATAAAACAAAATTTATTTTGGGCATTCATTTATAATGTCATAGGTATACCTATAGCTGCAGGAATTTTTTATCACGCACTACACTGGAAAATGAATCCTATGTTTGCAGCGTTCGCAATGAGTTGTAGTTCACTTTTCGTTGTAACGAACGCTCTTAGATTAAGAAAAATTAAATTCGAAAAGGAAGTTGGTGAAAGTAAAATGGATGAGGTAAGGAGAGAAGAATTTTTCAAAAAAACAATTTATATTAATGGAATGATGTGTAGTCATTGTACGAGTACCGTTGAAAAAATATTAAATTCTATTGATGGAGTTAAAAATGTAAAAGTGTCGCTTGAAAATAAAAATGCTGAAATAGAAAGTGATGTTGAAATTTCTGACGAAATATTGAAAGAAAAAATAATTGGAGCAGGATACGAAGTTGTAGAAATCAAATAATAAAAAAGAGTATGAAATTTCATACTCTTTTTTGTTATCCAAATATTTTAAAAATTTTCTTAAATATGCAGCTGCTTTTTTTCTCTTCAAAGCTAGCTTTAATAAATTCTAAATTATCATAAAATTGTTTATAAATTGTTTGAGCTTCACTAAGTTCAACTTTTTTAAATTTAATTTTATTGTTAGGTGACATCTGAGCAAGTTTAGGCAAATCAGCTTTAATAACTGTTGCTATCTTTGTATAACCTCCAGTTGTCTGTCTATCAGCAAGCAAAATTATTGGCAAGCCATTACCAGGAACTTGAATAGAACCAAACACTGCCGCATCAGAAATTATATCGGCCTTATCTTTATGTTCGATAACTTCACCGCTAAGTCTCATTCCCATTCTGTCAGCATCTTTTGTAACAGTGTATTCAGAACTCAAAAAAGTTTTTATTCCGTTTTCTGTAAAATAATCATCTTGAGGTCCAAGTATAACTCTTATTTCATTTTCTGCTACAAATTTTGGAATAAATTTTTCTTGCAATTTGTTTTTCTTTTCTAAAACTCTAGGATTTTTTATTTCAATTTCATCTAACATTTTTAATTGTCTGCCATCAAAACCTCCAAGTTTTGATTTTAGTAAAGTAGATTTGCTTCCATTTACTAAAGGCACATCAATTTCTCCAGCAAAAGCTATATATGCTCTTACTCCCTCTTTGATATTTCCAAAAGAAAGTACGTCGCCTTTTTTAATATTTATAGTTTCCCACATAGCAACATCTTCGCCGTTAAGTTTTGCTGAAAGGTTAGCTCCAGTTATGGCAACACTTACATCAAAATCAAATTCAAGTGTTGGTCCCATGTATTGAACTTCTAAAACTGCATTGTTATAATTATTTCCTAAAAGATAATTTGCAACCACAAAAGAAAATTCATCCATTACTCCCGATACAGGAATGCCAAATTTTTGAAAACCAACTCTTCCCATATCTTGAACTGTGGTACAAAGTCCAGGCTTTTGAACTTTTATTTTATACATTCAAATCACCTCTTTTAACTTTTTTAATTACAACTTCATATTTATTTGCTAAAACTTCTTCTTCAATTTTTTTGTATTCATCTTCACTAATAGATACATATCTGATGTAGTCGCCAGCATTTACATAAACTGGTGGATCTTGGTCTGGCCTGTAAAGTTTTAAAGGAGTTCTTCCTATTATCCTCCAACCACCTGGCGACATAGATGGATACATACCAGTTTGTTTACCGGCTATACCAACAGAGCCTGGTAAAATTTTTAATCTCGGACTTTCAAGACGTGGCGTTGCAATTCTTTCATCCATGCCTCCAAGATAAGTAAATCCTGGCATAAATCCCAACATATAAACTAAGTAATCTGTTCCTGTATGAATTTTAATAACTTCTTCTTTAGATAAATTATTGTGTTCTGCAACAAATTCTAAATCTGGCCCGCATTCATCGTTATAAAGTGTAGGAATTTCTATTAAAGTTACTTCATCATCATCTTCATCATCATTTTTTTCTGAATAAAATTTTTCAATTTTATTTTTTAAATTTTCGTAAGAAATTTTTAGCGGGTCATAATTTATTAAAATTGAGCAATAAGTTGGAGTTAATTCTAAAATGCCATCTATTTTTTCTTCTTGCAATTTTTTCATAACTTTTCTTATTTGCTTATTTATTTCATTCGAAATTTGATTTCCAAATTGCACCGAAAAGGCACTATCGCCAACAAGTAAAAATTTTAATCCTTCCATTTACATCACCTCTTAAAATAAAGCTGAAAGAGCTGAAAGTGATTTTATTCCCATAAATGCTGTTATTATTGTAACTACCCAACCTAATATGAATAATATTTGTGAATGTTTATAAGTTCCAACTATGCTTCTTTTTTTACTAGCAAGTAATATAGTTGCAAGAGTTATAGGAAGTATAAGTCCATTTAGTGAACCAGCTAAAACTAAAAGTTTTGCAGGTTTACCTAATAGTATTAATATTAAAGTTGATGCAGCGATGAAGAAAATTATAAATAAATTTTCATATTTAGCAACAACTTTAAATAAAGTTTTCAAAAATGAAACGCTAGTATATGCCGCTCCAACAACAGAAGTTAATGCTGCAGCTAAGAAAACAAGACCAAATATTTTATATCCTATAGTACCAGCCGCTATTTTGAAAGCGTCAGCTGCAGGGTTGGCAGGATCTAGTTCGTGACCTAAAGTTACAACACCTAAAACTGCTAAGAATAAAAGTATTCTAACTATTGTCGCAACAGTCATACCAAGTACGGCAGATTTATTTACTTCACTAAGATTTTCTTCTCCAACTATGCCAGCATCTATTAATCTGTGACCACCAGAAAAAATTATATAACCACCAACAGTACCTCCTATCAGAGTTATTATAGAAATAAAATCTATATATGATGGCATTACGACTTCTTTTACAGCTGTCCCAACAGGTGGATTTGTTGAAAGTGCAACATAACCTATTAGTATTATCATTATACTACCAAGTATTTGAGTCATTTTATCCATTAATTTTCCTGCAGATTTGAATGAAAATATTATTATCGCAATAATAGCACTTATTACTGCTCCTAAGTTAATATTTGTATCAAATAAAACTTGCATACCTAAAGCTGCTCCACCAACATTACCTATATTGAATGCAAGTCCTCCAAGACAAATTAAAAAAGTTATAACATATCCAAGTCCAGGTAAAAGCTCGTTGGCTATGTCCTGTCCTCTTTTTTTAGAAACTGCTAAAATTCTCCACACATTTAATTGAGCAACAAAAGACATTAAAACTGAAACAACAATTACAAATGCAAAAGTTGCACCCATATTTTTTGTGAAAACGGCAGTTTGTGTCATAAATCCCGGCCCTATTGCAGATGTTGCCATCAAGAAAGCTGCACCTAAAAGTACTGATAAGTTTTTATTTTTCATAAATTTTCTCCCATAATTTTATTTTTTATTTTTTTATTTTATAAATTTATCTAGCGACACTACTGATATTCCTTCCGCTATTAAAGAATTTCTGATTCTATTAACAAATTCTATAGCTTTTGGATTGTCTCCGTGCACACAAATAGAATCTGCATCTATGTCTATTTCTTCTCCGTTAACTGCTGTAACTTTTTTAGTTTTTACCATTTTGATAACTCTTTTGATAGCTTCGTCAGGATCTTTTACAAAGGCTCCCGGTAATTTTCTGTTTACTAAAGTTCCATCAGCGTTGTATCCTCTATCTGCAAAAACTTCTTCAGCAACTCTTAGTCCTCTTCTTTTAGCTTCTTTAGCCATGTAACTTCCACTAAGTATCATAACGATTAAATTTTTATCGTAGGCTTCTATTCCATCTAAAACTGCATCTGCAAGTTTAGGATCAACAGCAGCACTGTTATAAAATCCACCGTGTAATTTCATGTGTTGTAATTTCATTCCGTTTGCTTTTGCAAAAGCATCTAACGCACCAAGTTGATACAACATATATGTTCTTGCTTCTTCAGGAGTAACATCAATTTTTCTCCTACCAAAGCCAAGTAAGTCTGGATATCCCGGATGAGCTCCTATTGCAACATTATTTTCTTTAGCAAATTTTACAGTCTTATCCATGATAAGTGGATCTCCTGCGTGCCAACCACAAGCAACATTTACGCTTGTAACGCACTTCATTATTTCTTCATCCATGCCCATAGTATAAGCTCCAAAACCTTCACCTATATCACTATTTAAATCAACAAAATATGACATTTTTTACCTCCTTATATAAATGAAGTTTTAATTTAAGTTAGTACTATTATAAAACTTATTGTATCGTTGTCAATATTTTTGTAACATTTATTTGTTATAAAAAACTTTAATATATATTTTTAATGCTTTTTAAAATTAAAAATTTATATTTTATAGAAGTTTTTTTTGATTTTAAATTAAATCACAAATTTTTTAATAAAATTAATAACGTAGTTAACTTTGTTTAAATCTCCCCC
>JAEWEF010000034.1 GCA_023389595.1 Fusobacteriota bacterium | reverse complement strand
ACACCTTGGTCACTTACTACTCACGGTTTAAGTGAAACTGTTTTTGCACAAGACAGAGATGGTAAATTATTTTCTAGATATGTAAAAGAAGTTAAGAGATTAGATGCTAAAAATTGGGAGCTAGTTTTGAATGAGGGAATTAAATTTTCAGACGGAACTGAAGTTGACGCCGAAGCGTTGTCTTGGGCAATGAATACAGTTATGGAAGAAAATCCTCTTTCAAATGCAAGTGCAGGTAAAGTTAATTTTACCGCAAAAGAAAAATATGTTGTTGATGTTACAGTTGAAAGAGAAACTCAAAACATAAAAGCTCTACTTACAGAGTGGACTAATATAATTTTCAAAAAAACAGATAGCGGATATGTTTTTAGTGGCCCTTACATGATAAAAGAATTTGACCCTGGAGTTCAAATGACAATAACTCCTAATCCTTATTATGAAAATGCTGATAAGAGGGGAGAAGTAATAATAAAAGCTTTTAAAGATGTGGCGTCTTTAAAACTTGCGTTCGAATCAGGAGAGCTAGATATGGCGTTTGGAATTACACCTGAGATAGCTCAAGAACTAAAAGATGAAGGAAAGAATGTTGAAAGCATAGATGCTGGTTATCAATATTTTGGTATCAATAATTTAAAATCAGAATTTATGTCTGACAAAAATATAAGAGAAGCAATTAACCTTTATTTAGATAGAGAAGACTACATAAAAGGATTAAAAGGTGGAAAAGTTGCAAACGGATTATTTGCCCATTATTATGAATTTGCTGGAGATGTAAAAGTTAAAAATGATAAAGAAAAAGCAATGAAGATATTGGATGATGCTGGATGGATTTTAAAAGATGGTGTTAGACAAAAAGACGGTAAAAAATTGAGCATTAGAATACTTACTTATAATAGCAGACCAGACTTAGGAATCATAATGCAAATAATGACTTCCCAATTAAAAGAACTTGGAATAGAAACTACAACAAATATAGTTGACAATATAGACGTTGAGATGAAAAATGGGAAATTTGACATAGTACTTTATGCACAACATTCTGCACCAACAGGAGATCCTGCTTACTTCTTGAATCAGTTTTTAAGAACAAACGAAGCTAAAAATACTATGGGATACTCTTCTAAAGAAGTTGATGAACTTCTTAATAAAATGGGTGTACTAGAATATGGAAAAGAAAGTATAGCAATCGCTAAAGAAATACAAAAAATAGTTTATGAAGATTTACCTATATTTTATTTAGTCGATCCTGAATGGAATGTGGCACTTTCAGATAGATTAAAAAATTATAGACCTTATTGTGGAGATTATTATATAATAAATTCAGAATTAAAAAAATAATAATAAATAGTTTAATAAGTGGAGATTACTCTCCACTTATTATACAATAGGAGAAAAATTGAAATATTTAGTTAAATATATATTTTTATTTTTAGTGGTAAGTTTAGCAGTTTTTTTAATAGTGAGAGCTATACCAATAAGCCCAGAAGAAATGTTGCTACAAAGATATAATCTTCCTATAAATGAAGAAAATAAAGCTGTAATGAGAGAAATGTATGGACTAAATAAAGGATTAATAGAACAGTATTTTTTATGGTTAAAAGATTTTATAAGAGGTGATTTCGGATATTCTTTTGTAACAAAGGTTCCAGTCAAGACTGAAATAATAAGACGGTTGCCATATTCTATAGCTATGGGTCTTATATCACTGCTACTTTCGATGTTGATATCATTTTTTTTAGGATATATTTCAGCCATAAAGAGCGGAGGGATTGTAGATAATCTGACTAGATTTATATCCATTTTTAGTCTCAGCGTTCCATCGTTCATACTAGCAATATATATAATTTATTTTGTCGGAGTCAGATACAAAATAATAAAATTTTTTTCTGGAAATATTTTTTCAGGAATGACAACGGCCATCATTATTTTAATAATTTATCAAATTGGAAGCTTGTCAAGAGTAGTAAAAAAAAGTTTTGAAGACGTATCTAAAAAAACATTTGTAAAATTTTATTTGTTGAGAGGATTTAAGATTGAATACGTATTATTGAGACATTGTTACAAGCCAGTTTTATACTCTTTATTATCTGTTAGTATTTCAAAATTTTCGTCCGTTGTAGGAGGTAGTAGCGTACTTGAATTTCTATTCGCCATACCAGGAGTAAGTTATTTTTTGGTGAGTAGTATAGTTGCAAGGGATTATAACTTTATACAGGCGTATATATTTTTTATATTTATATGGATGAGTGTTATTCATATAATTTTTGATTTTTTATTAAATATTTTAAAGGAGAAAGGAGTAGAATGAAAAAAATTATAATTTTTATAAACATAATTTTATTTTCTATTATTCTATTTTTTTCTAATAAAACTAATGTTTCTACAAATTTGAACAGAGTTTTTATGGGAATTTCTCGTCAAAATATTTTAGGTACGGATAATTTAGGTAGAGATATACTTTCGTTAATAGTTGTTGGTGCTGTAAGAACTTTAGAAGTAATGGTTATAGCCACTGCAATATCTTTCTTTTTTGGAATATTTTTAGGTTTACTTGCAGGATATTTTGAGGGGAAAACTGAAATTATTATAAATAGTGTAGTAGATTTATTGATGATAGTCCCTACATTTGTATGCGCTTTAATAGTTACTTCCATTTTTGGAATAACACCAATTACTGCTGGGGTATCTATAGGAGTTTTTGGTATAGGTAACTACATGAATCAGTCTTTAAATTTAACGAAGCGAGAAAAACAAAAAGAGTACATACAGGCTTCAACACTTTTGGGTGTAAGCTGGTACAGAATACTTTATGGCAGAATTTTAAGGAATATAATTTTTGAATTGTACGTTAATCTTGGCAATACTGCCAGTTCCGTTATATTACAGTATTCTGCATTAACATTTATAGGACTTGGGGCAGATTTCACAAAACCTGACTGGGGGACCATGTTGTATCAGTATAGAATCTATGCTGCATCTAAACCAACATTGGTGTTACTTCCTAGCCTATGCATATTTTGGATAGCTTTTTCCATAAATTTTTTATTTGAAGATATTAAAGAGGTATAATATGTTGGAAATAAGAAATTTATCAGTTGTGTCTTCGGATAATTCAAAAAAAATTTTAGACGATATTAATATATTTCTAAAAGAAGGAGATTTTTTAGGAATATTAGGAGAATCTGGTTGCGGGAAAACGACACTTTTAAATGTTGTAACGGGCATGATTGACAAAAATTTAAAAGTCAGTGGGGAAGTGCTGTTTTTAAGAGACGACTACAAAAAAATATCTATGATATTGCAAGATTCAATAAACTCTTTAAATCCTTACGAAAAAATAAGAAATCAACTTTTTGAAACTTACATTTTTCATAACGGAGAAAAAAACGTAGAGCAAAAAGTTATTTTACTATTGGAGGAGTTGGGTTTTAATAATGCGGATAGCATATTGGATAAATATCCATACGAATTATCTGGCGGAATGAAACAGAGAATATCTATAGTTCTTTCAATAATGACTAATCCTAAAATATTACTTGCCGATGAACCGACAACTTCACTTGATATTTTAAATCAGATAAGATTCATAAAATTTTTAAAAAATATTTGTTATAAAAAAAATATATCACTTATATATGTTAGCCACGACATAAAAATACTTTCTGCCATATGCGACAGAATTATAGTTATGAAAGATGGTAAAATAATAGAAGAGGGATATAAGGAAGAAATTCTAAAAAATCCTAAACAAGAATATACAAAATTACTTTTAAATTTTTTATAAGGAAGAATATGAAAAAAATATTAAACGTAGAAAATTTATCAAAAAAATATGGAAATAAAATTGGAATTAAAAATATAAGTTTTAAAATTTTTGAAAATGAAACAGTATCTTTGATAGGAGAATCCGGCTGTGGGAAAACTACGATAGCAAAATTAATAGTTGGTCTATTAAAAAAAGATACCGGGAAAATAGAAATTTGTGGAAAAGATATTGATAAAATGACAAAAAAAGAACAAAAAGATCTACATAAAATCGTTCAGATGATATTTCAAAGTCCTTATAGCAGTCTTAATCCAAAGTATAGGGTAAAAGATATAATAGCTGAAGGAATCAAAAGTCAAAAAATATTTAATGACGAAGATAGAATAAATGAATATATATTAGAATTATTAAATGAAGTAGGGTTGAATAGTGATGTAATCGAAAAATATCCAAAAGAACTTTCTGGCGGAATGTGTCAAAGAGTTGGAATAGCAAGGGCGATAGCTGTAAATCCCAAACTTATAATAGCAGACGAATGTTTGTCAGCTCTCGATAGGATAACTCAAATGCAAGTTTTGAATTTACTCGAAAAAATAAAAACTACAAGAGGCATATCTTTTCTTTTTATAACTCATGATATATCTGTTGCCGAAAAAATTTCCGATAGAATAATTTTGATTAGGAGTGGCGAGATAGTTGAAGAAAATTTAACGAAAAATATTTTTTCAAATCCAAAAAATAACTACACAAAAAATTTTATCGAGGCAGTAAATTTTTTAAAAAACGAAATCAAAAAATAAAGTGGAGGAATTTTCCACTTTTTTATTTTTAAAATTTATAGCTCGATAAAAATAATTTTAATTATTCAAAAAAAGACAGCGTTTAAACTGTCTTTTACTCTTAATCTTAATCCATATAATCAAAATAATGTTCTAAATGGTAAAACCATACATCAGGATATTTACGAAAATTTTTATTAAGTTCAAAAACTCTTTTTATCTCATAATGCCATCTTCCTAAAGTTATTTTTTTAGTGTTAGGTGGTACTTTTGATAAAAAATACTGCCTTTTTGCTTCTATTTCTTCTTCTGTATATGTTTTACTTTTTAAAGTTCCGTCAAGATAAGCTTTTATTATTGAAGCGTCTTCACTCATAGAATTCTACCTCCATTTTAGAAGTTTATATTTCAATTAAAATGATTTTTATTTTCATCTTTTATTAAATTTTACTTTAATTTTATGCTGGTAGTCAATTTTTATTTTTAAAAATTTATCGTTTGCTAAAAAATAATTTTTTATAAAAAATTAAATGGACTTTTAAAAAATTTTTTGATAAAATAAAAAAGGCATTTTTTTCTTTTGACAAATTTTAATTCATTGACAAAATTAAAAAAAAATGTTAAAATGATACGCATCTTAAAAAGCAAAATACAGAAAACTCTATCACCATATACAGAAAAAATGGGAGGTAAAATACCGTTAAAGAGTGGACGTATAAATAGTTGTTGTCTAAACTTTGATGAAGTTGGAGAATTTTCTCCGTTAGAGTTGATTAAATTGTATGAGCTATATAAGATTAGAAAATACAATTTTATAGGAGGAATGAAGATGAGAGTACAAGTTATACTAGAGTGTACAGAAACAAAATTAAGACACTATACAACTACTAAAAACAAAAAAACTCATCCGGAAAGATTAGAGATGATGAAATATAATCCGGTATTAAAAAAACATACTCTATACAAAGAGACTAAAAAATAGTTTTTCACAACATGCAGGTCAATGGCTCAATTGGTAGAGCATCGGTCTCCAAAACCGAGGGTTGGGGGTTCGAGTCCCTCTTGACCTGCCATTTTTAAATTAAAAGAGGAGAAGGTATGAATTTGTTTAAAAGTATAAAAATGGAATACTCTAAGGTGCAATGGCCTAGAAAAAACGAAATTATAACTTCGACTGCTTGGGTTATAACGATGACGCTTTTGATTTCTGCATATCTTGGTGTCTTTGACTTTATTGTTGTTAGGTGCTTAAAAGTTTTGGAGGCTTTAATATGAATGTTGAAGTAGTAAGAAAATGGTTTATGATACATACTTACTCAGGATACGAAAAAAAAGTCGAATACGATTTAAAACAAAAAATAGAGACTTTAGGCATGTCAGATAAAGTCAGCGGAGTCATAGTTCCAGAAGAAACTGTTACAACAACCGTAAGAGGAAAACAAAAAAAAGTTCTTAGAAAACTTTTTCCGGGTTATGTGATGGTAGAAATGGAAGCTGTTAGAGAAGAAAATGAAAGCGGAATAAGTTTTAAAGTAGACTCTGACGCGTGGTTCGCAATTAGAAATACTAACGGAGTTACTGGTTTTGTAGGCGTTGGAGCAGATCCTATACCTATGGAAGAAAATGAAGTTAGAAATATTTTCAAAATAATTGGGTTAAAAATCCCAAAAGAAGATTTTGACTTAGGATTTGATGTTAATGATGTCGTAACTATATCTGGAGGAGCTTTTAACGGCAGAACAGGAAAGGTTACAGAAATAAATAAAGAAAGTATGAAAGTTAAAATCTCTGTAGATATATTCGGTAGAAGTACGCCAGTTGAAGTTGATATTACGGCAGTACAAAAAGTTTAGATACACGACGGAGGTGTAATTTTAAAAAATGGCAAAAGAAGTAATTCAAATAATAAAACTACAATTACAAGCAGGAAAAGCTAACCCTGCTCCACCAGTTGGTACAGCTCTTGGACCGCACGGTGTAAATATAATGGAATTTTGTAAAGCATTCAATGCTAAAACTCAAGACAAATCTGGATGGATAATACCAGTTGAAATTTCTGTTTACAGTGACAGATCTTTTAGTTTTATACTAAAAACTCCACCTGCATCAGATTTACTTAAAAAGGCTGCTGGAATAGAATCAGGAGCTAAAAATTCTAAAAAAGAAGTTGCAGGAAAAATTAATACTGCAAAATTAAGAGAACTTGCTGAAACAAAAATGGCTGACTTAAATGCTGGATCTGTTGAAGCTGCAATGAAAATAATTGCTGGTTCTGCTAGATCAATGGGTATTAAAATAGAAGATTAATTATTGGTTCGTTTTGAGATTAGTGGTAGGCTTTAATGCCGTTTACCACAAAAGGAGGAAATTTTAAATGGCAAAACACAGAGGTAAAAGATATACTGAAATTGCTAAATTAGTTGAACATGGGAAACTTTATGATATAAGAGAGGCTTTAGAGCTAGTTGTAAAAACTAGAACAGCAAAATTTGTTGAAACGGTTGAGGTTGCTTTAAGACTTGGAGTAGATCCAAGACACGCTGATCAACAAATTAGAGGAACAGTTGTTCTTCCTCACGGAACAGGGAAAAACGTAAGAATACTTGCTATCACTTCTGGAGCAAACATTCAAAAAGCTCTTGATGCTGGTGCAGATTACGCAGGAGCAGAAGAATATATCAATCAAATTCAACAAGGATGGTTAGATTTTGATTTAGTAATAGCTACTCCTGATATGATGCCTAAAATAGGAAGACTTGGTAAAATTTTAGGAACTAAGGGTATGATGCCTAATCCTAAATCAGGAACAGTTACACCAGATATTGCTGCTGCAGTTTCTGAATTTAAAAAAGGTAAGTTGGCATTCAGAGTAGATAAATTAGGATCTATCCATGTACCTATAGGTAAGGTAGATTTTGATATAGATAAAATAGAAGAAAATTTTAAAGCGTTTATGGATCAAATTGTGAGATTAAAACCTGCAGCATCTAAAGGGCAATATTTAAGAACTGTTGCTGTATCATTGACTATGGGACCAGGTATCAAAATGGATCCTACTTTAGTCGCTAAATATGTTGGATAATAATTTAATATAGATCCAAACCAAAGACCGTAGGGGGTAAAACCTTAATAATCCTACCGAGGTTGGAGTTATGTTTACTAACCTCAGTAAAACTTTAACCCTCGTTCTTCTTTGGTACGAGGGTATTTTATTGCGAAGAGGAGGTGAATCAATAATGGCAGCTCAATACAAGAAAGAACTTGTATCTGAATTGGTTGAAAGAATTCAAAAAGCTCAATCAGTTGTTTTTGTTGATTATAAAGGAATTAAAGTAAATGAAGAAACAAAATTGAGAAAACAAATGAGAGAATCTGGTGCTGAATATTTAGTTGCTAAAAACAGACTATTTAAAATTGCACTTAAAGAATGTGGAATAACTGATAGTTTTGATGAAATACTTGAAGGGACTACAGCATTCGCTTTTGGATATAACGATCCTGTAGCACCAGCTAAAGCAGTTTTTGATTTAGCGAAAGTTAAAGAAAAAGCAAAAGAAGATTCTTTTAAAATCAAAGGTGGATATTTAACTGGTAAAAAAGTTTCTATAAAAGAAGTTGAGGCATTAGCTACATTACCATCAAGAGAGCAATTACTATCTATGTTGTTAAACTCTATGCTTGGTCCAGTAAGAAAACTTGCTTACGCAACTGTAGCTATAGCAGACAAAAAAGAAGCGTCTGCGGAATAATTAATTAAAAAAATAATAGGAGGAAAAATAATGGCATTTAATAAAGAACAATTTATAGCTGATTTAGAGGCTATGACAGTATTAGAATTAAAAGAATTAGTATCAGCATTAGAAGAACATTTTGGAGTTACAGCTGCGGCACCAGTAGCAGTTGCAGCAGTAGGAGGAGCAGAAGAAGCTGCTGATGAAAAAACTGAATTTGACGTTATACTTAAAAACGCAGGAGCTAACAAAATAGCTGTTATTAAAGAAGTAAGAGCTATCACTGGACTAGGACTAAAAGAAGCTAAAGAACTAGTTGATAACGGTGGAACAATTAAAGAAGCTGCACCAAAAGAAGAAGCAGATTCAATAAAAGAAAAATTAACTGCGGCTGGAGCGGAAGTAGAAGTAAAATAGTTTACAAAAAAATAAGGCACTCTATTGTAACGGAGTGCCTTTTTTAAAAAAAGTTAATTACTAAAAAACTCGACGAAAATCGAGTGATTTTTTAATTATTTTATATAGTGATGATTAATCTTTTGAAAGTAGACGGCCTTTTTAATTTCAAAAGATAAATTATTAATAATAGTAAGGAGTGTGAATTAATGAGGAAACTCGTTGAAAGACTTGATTTCGGAAGTATAGAAAAAAGAGGAACAATGCCACATTTTCTTGAATTCCAATTAGAATCTTATGAAAATTTTTTACAGTCTACTTGTTCACCTAACAATAGAGAAGATAAGGGATTTGAATCTGCTTTTAGAGAAATTTTTCCTATAGAATCTTCAAACGGAGACATAAGGCTAGAATATATAGGATATGAATTACACGAAGCAGAACCTCCTTTAAATGATGAGCTTGAATGCAAGAAAAGAGGAAAGACTTATTCTGATTCGTTAAAAGTTAGATTAAGACTTATAAATAAAAAATCTGGAAACGAAATACAAGAGTCGTTAGTTTATTTTGGTGAAGTACCTAAAATGACAGAAAGAGCTACTTTTATCATAAATGGAGCCGAAAGAGTAGTTGTTTCTCAGTTACATAGATCGCCAGGAGTTTCTTTTGGTAAAGAAATAAATATACAAACTGGGAAGGACTTATTTTCTGGAAGAATAATTCCTTATAAAGGAACATGGCTTGAATTTGAAACAGATAAAAATGATTCTTTAAGCGTAAAAATAGATAGAAAGAAAAAGGTACTTGCTACAGTATTTTTAAAAGCTGTGGACTTTTTCAAAGATAACGATGAAATTAGAGAATATTTTTTAAATAAAAATTCTATAAAACTTACTCCTCTTTATAAAAAATATGGAAAAAACCCAGAAGAACTTTTATCTGAACTAAAACTTAAATTAGAAAATTCTATGCTTGTAGAGGATATATTTGACGAAGAAACTGGAGAAATTTTATTTGAATCAAATAAATTTATAAATGAAGAAGCTATTAAACTAATCATAGAAAATAAAATAGAAGAGTTAGAGTATTGGGAAGTAAAACCTGAAGATAAATTAATAGCTAACACTCTTGCTAACGATTATACAGAAAACAGCGACGAAGCAGTTACTGAAGTTTTTAGAAAATTAAGACCTGGAGACCAAGTGACTATAGATTCTGCAAGAAGTCTTATTAGACAAATGTTTTTTAATCCACAAAGATATGATCTAGAGCCTGTTGGAAGATACAAAATGAACAGAAGATTAAAGATAGATGTGGATATGGAAAATATTTTACTTACTAAAGAAGATGTATTGGGGACTATAAAATATGTAATAGCACTTAATAATGGAGATCAAACTGCTACAACCGACGATATAGATAATTTATCTAATAGAAGAGTTAGAGGTGTAGGAGAATTATTGTTAATGCAAATTAAGGCCGGTCTTGCGAAAATGTCGAAAATGGTAAAAGAAAAAATGACCACTCAAGACACTGAAACAGTTACTCCACAATCCTTACTTAATACAAGACCTTTAAATGCATTGATACAAGATTTTTTCTGTTCAGGGCAATTATCTCAATTTATGGACCAATCAAACCCTCTTGCAGAACTTACACATAAGAGAAGAATATCTGCATTAGGACCTGGAGGGCTTTCAAGAGAAAGAGCTGGCTTTGAAGTAAGAGACGTTCACGATTCGCACTACGGAAGAATTTGCCCAATAGAAACACCTGAAGGACCTAACATAGGTCTTATAGGATCTCTTGCAACTTATGCAAAAATAAATAAATATGGATTCATAGAAACTCCTTATGTAAAAGTTGAAAATGGGGTTGCTAATTTTGATGAAATACATTACCTTGCAGCTGATGAGGAAGATGGATTGTTCATCGCTCAAGCAGATACTAAATTAGATAAAAAGAGAAAACTTAAAGGGCCAGTTGTTTGTAGATATGGACATGAAATAGTTGAAGTTCAACCAAATAGAGTTCATTATCTTGACGTGTCACCTAAGCAAGTTGTTTCTGTGTCTGCAGGACTTATTCCTTTCTTAGAACACGATGACGCTAACAGAGCACTTATGGGATCAAACATGCAAAGACAAGCAGTTCCGCTACTTAGAACAGAGGCTCCTTTTATAGGGACTGGATTAGAAAGAAAGGTTGCAATCGATTCTGGAGCAGTTGTATCTTCTAAAGTTGAAGGAAAGGTTACATATGTAGACGCACAAAAAATAATTATAAAAGATAAAAGAGGAAAATCTCATACTTACAAGTTATTGAATTATGAAAGATCTAACCAATCAATGTGCTTACATCAATATCCTTTAGTTGATCTTGGTGACGAAATTAAAGTTGGAGATATTATAGCAGATGGACCTGCTACAAAAGATGGAGATTTAGCCTTAGGTAAAAACATTCTGATGGGATTCATGCCATGGGAAGGATATAACTACGAAGACGCCATACTTATTTCTGATAGACTTAGAAAAGATGACGTGTTTACATCTATACATGTAGAAGAATACGAAATTGAGGCAAGAAATACAAAACTTGGTGACGAAGAAATTACAAGAGAAATTCCAAATGTTTCAGAAGCTGCATTAAGCAAGCTAGATGAACACGGAATTATAACTATAGGATCTGAAGTAGAACCTGGGGATATACTTGTTGGTAAAACTGCGCCTAAAGGTGAAACAGAGCCACCAGCTGAAGAAAAATTACTTAGAGCTATTTTTGGAGAAAAAGCTAGAGATGTCAGAGATACATCACTTAGAATGCCTCACGGTTCTAAAGGGACTGTCGTTGAAATCCTTGAATTATCAAGAGATAAGGGAGATGAATTAAAAGCTGGTGTAAATAAATCGATTAGAGTTTTAGTAGCAGAAAAACGTAAAATAACTGTTGGAGATAAAATGTCAGGAAGACACGGAAATAAAGGTGTTGTTTCTAGAGTTTTACCAGCAGAAGATATGCCTTTCCTTGAGGATGGAACTCATCTTGACGTTGTATTGAATCCTCTTGGAGTTCCTTCGCGTATGAATATAGGACAAGTACTTGAAGTACATTTAGGTATGGCTATGAGAACTTTAAATCGAGGAACTTACATATCTACACCTGTTTTTGATGGAGCTTCAGAAGAACAGGTAAAAGACTATCTTGAAAAACAAGGATTCCCTAGAACAGGAAAAGTTACACTTTATGATGGAAGAACAGGTGAAAAATTTGATAACAAAGTTACTGTTGGAATAATGTACATGTTAAAGCTTCACCACCTTGTTGAAGATAAAATGCATGCCAGAGCTATAGGACCTTATTCTTTGGTAACTCAACAACCTCTTGGAGGTAAAGCTCAATTTGGTGGACAAAGACTTGGAGAAATGGAAGTTTGGGCCTTAGAGGCTTATGGAGCATCAAATATACTACAAGAAATGCTTACAGTAAAATCAGATGATATTACTGGAAGAACAAAAACATACGAATCTATTATTAAAGGAGAAGAAATGCCAGATTCAGACTTGCCTGAATCATTTAAAGTTTTATTAAAAGAGTTCCAAGCATTAGCTCTTGATATAGAACTATGTGATGAAGAAGGGAATATAATTAGTGTTGACGATGAGGAGTTAATGACAGGTACAATAGCAACAGAATATTCTCCGATTTTAGAAACTGAAGAGTCTTTAGAAGATTTTGTTGATGAGGAATAATCAAAGGAAGATATCTCAATTAAGGAGGCTTTGTAATTAATGGGAAAAAGAAACTTTGACAGAATAAGAATAAAATTGGCATCACCAGAAAAAATAGAAGAGTGGTCTCACGGAGAAGTGACGAAACCAGAAACTATAAACTATAGAACATATAACCCTGAAAAAGACGGATTATTTTGCGAAAAAATATTTGGACCGACTAAGGATTGGGAATGTTCTTGCGGAAAATATAAAAGAATGAGATATAAGGGATTAGTATGTGAGAAATGCGAAGTTGAAGTTACTAGAGCAAAAGTTAGAAGAGAAAGAATGGGACACATAGCTCTTGCTTCGCCAGTATCACATATTTGGTATTCTAAGGGGATGCCAAATAAAATGTCTTTAATAATAGGAATGTCACCGAAAGAATTAGAATCTGTACTATATTTTGCAAAGTATGCAGTTACTTATAGCGAAGAAGAAACTATAGAAACGGGGAAAATTCTTAGCGAAAAAGAGTACAAATTATATAAACAACTTTATGGAAATAAATTCGAAGCTTCAATGGGAGCTGAAGCAATATTAAAATTATTAGAAAATATAAATCTAGAAAAATTAAGAGATGAACTAGAAGCAGAATTGGAAGACGTAAGTTCAGCTCAAAAAAGAAAAAAAATTGTAAAAAGATTAAAAATTGTTAGAGATTTTATTTCTTCAGGTAACAAGCCTGAATGGATGATATTGAAAAATATTCCTGTTATGCCTGCAGATTTAAGACCTATGGTGCAACTTGATGGAGGTAGATTTGCTACTTCTGACTTGAATGAACTATATAGAAGACTTATAAATAGAAATAACAGACTTAAAAAATTAATAGAAATGAGAGCTCCTGAAATTATAGTTAAAAACGAAAAAAGAATGTTACAAGAAGGAGTGGACGCCCTTATAGATAATGGTAGAAGAGGAAAACCTGTTGTTGCTCAAAATAACAGGGAATTGAAATCTCTTTCTGATATGTTAAAAGGTAAGCAAGGAAGATTTAGACAAAATCTTTTAGGGAAAAGGGTTGACTATTCAGCTAGATCGGTTATAGTAGTTGGACCATCATTTAAGATGAACCAATGTGGTATACCTAAGAAAATGGCTCTTGAATTATACAAACCATTTATAATGAGAGAATTAGTTAATAGAGGGCTTACTACGAACATTAAAACTGCCAAAAAATTAGTTGAAGAATCTGATGATAGAGTTTGGGACGTTATAGAAGATGTTATCAAAGATCACCCAGTTTTATTAAACAGAGCTCCGACTCTACATAGACTTTCTATACAAGCGTTTGAGCCTGTATTGATAGAGGGGAAAGCAATAAGATTACACCCGCTAGTTTGTTCAGCTTTTAACGCAGACTTTGACGGAGACCAAATGGCAGTACACTTAACTCTTTCTCCAGAGTCTATTATGGAAGCTAAATTGCTTATGTTAGCACCAAATAATATAATTTCTCCTTCAGATGGACAACCTATAGCTGTTCCATCTCAAGATATGGTTATGGGATGTTACTATATGACTAAAGAGAAGGAGGGTTCTTTAGGGGAAGGAAAAACTTTTTCTAACATAGGACAAGTACTTACAGCATATCAAAATGGTAAATTATCTACACACGCACTTATAAAGGTTAGAATTAATGGAGAAATGGTAGAAACTACTCCTGGAAGAGTTATGTTTAACGAAATTTTACCTGTTGAAGATAGAGACTATGATATAGTTTATGGTAAAAAACAACTGAAAACTCTGATTAAACATCTTTATGAACAACATGGTTTTACAAAAACGGCAGAACTTATTAACAATATAAAAGACTTCGGATATCACTATGGAACTTTTGCTGGAATTTCTGTTGGTATAGAAGATTTAGAAATTCCTAAAGAAAAGAAACAACTTTTAGAAGAGGCTGATGAAGAGGTTGCACAAATAGAAAAAGATTATAAAGATGGAAAAATTATAAACGAAGAAAGATATAGAAAGACTATAGAAGTTTGGTCAAGAACGACGGACGCAGTTACTAAAGCAATGATGGAAAACCTAGACAGATTTAACCCGGTTTATATGATGGCAACTTCTGGAGCTAGAGGGAATACTAACCAAATGAGACAGCTTGCTGGTATGAGAGGTAACATGGCAGATACGCAAGGAAGAACAATAGAAGTGCCTATAAAAGCTAACTTCAGAGAAGGGCTTACAGTATTAGAGTTCTTTATGTCTTCACACGGAGCTAGAAAAGGACTGGCAGATACAGCTTTAAGAACTGCCGATTCAGGATACTTAACAAGAAGGTTAGTTGATATTTCTCATGAGGTGATAGTAAATACTCACGATTGCGGAAGCACACAAGGTATCGAAGTTGAAGCTTTAGTTGGGTCTGATGGTAAAATAATAGAAGAATTAAGCGAAAGAATAAATGGAAGAGTTTTAGCCGAAGATTTGGTTTATAAGAAAGAAGTTATTGCCAAGAGAAATGAAATGATAGGAAAAGATCTTATCAAAAAAATAAATGAACTTGGAATTAAAAAAGTAAAAATTAGATCGCCTCTTACTTGTTCTTTAGAAAAAG
>JAEWEF010000071.1 GCA_023389595.1 Fusobacteriota bacterium | reverse complement strand
TGACATACATGATAAGTTTTCTTTTTTCATGACTTGCACCTCTTTTATAGATATATAATTCTTCACTAATATTTTACTTGTAAATTTTTGCTTTTCATATAACAGTTAATAATATTATATCACTCTTTCTTTATAAATTATTTAAAAAAAAATAATTTAAGATAATATAGCAAATATTTCATGCTTTCATTACGAAGAAGTTGCTATGTACTCTTAATTTCATAATTTATACATTTTAATTATTTATAAATAATTTTATTATACTTGTGATTGTAAAATGCTTTTTTATATTAACTTAAAAAATTTATTTTTAAACTTAATTTTATCTGACATCATTCCTATAGTCTCACACCCCTAAAAATCCTCTTTGACAACAGTCCTATTGCCTCGTCAAGGCAAAAAAGCAGTCCTGTTGTTACAACCTCTGTTTTCCCAGTGGTCAGGACTGTTTTCAAAACATAAAAAAAGAGACTTCGCTCAATTTTTCATTTTTGCGAAATCCCTTGATTTCAAGCCTTTTAAGCCTTTTTATTATCATTTTCTTGACAGTAGAACTATAGTCTCCACATGTGTCGACTTTATATGTTTGATATCATTTTCTTCATTATATTTTTAACTGTATTTATGCCTTGCAACACTATAGCTTATCTAAATATATTATAAATTTAAAAAGCCAGCTGTTTTTACAGCTAGCTTTTCTTATCATTAATTTAACTTATAAAATAATTATACAAAAATTATATTTCATATCATTTTATAAAAGTACTATATAAATTTATCAAACAGAAATAAGATAAATCCTATTAAGTATTATTGTTCTTTTCACTATTATTTAAGTAATATTTTATCCTAATTATAATAACTGCCGCGATTGCAATAAATAATTGCAAATGTTTTATTGCCATTGCTACAATTTGAGAGAATGACATCAAAATATTATATACTATATTTTGCTCTGTTATTATACCAACACTCTCTATACTTGGTATATCTTGCAAATGTATGTACATTTGATTGTCATTTTGTGTGATAGCACTTTTTATAGTTTTAATCTTAAATCCATAATGTGAGGCATTAAAATTATCAATTTTTCCATATACAGCTAAAATTATTGCTACAAAACATACAAATATTTCAAATATTTTCAAAGACTTCCTCATAATGGATAAATACTGTACCGATTTCATAAAATTCTTTTCCCCTTAAACTTTTTAAAATTTTATATTAATTTTGTATTGTAAGTCAATTTTTATTTTTAAAATTTACTAGTTACTAAAAAATCTTTTTTTATTTAGCAATTAATTATTAACTTTATTTTAAAAGATTGATATAATGAAGTAATACAAAATTAAAAGGAGTAATGTAATGTCATATTCAAGAATAATTTATTTTCTAACAATAATTTGTATATTTTTATCTAACGCTACATTTTCATATTCTGAAGCATACAATAAAAATGACAATAAAACAATTTTTTCTGAAGATGTAAAAATACAAAATCTTGAAAACGAAATTAAAAAAATAAAATTAGAAATAGACAAATTGCAAAAACAAAGAAATGAAAAAGCCTTAAATAATTCTCAAAATTTAAAAATCGGCGTCGCTCTTAGTGGTGGTGGAGCAAAAGGCTTTGCACATTTGGGAATATTAAAAGTTCTTGAAGAAGAAAATATAAAAATAGATTATATATCTGGCACAAGTATAGGTGCTTTGATAGCATCTCTTTACTCGGTTGGTTACAATTTAGAAGAAATTGAAAAATTTATGAGTGTTATGAACTTGGAAAATTTTTTCAATATGAAACCCAACGAAAAAAATATGCCAATAGCTAGAAAAGATTTTTTAGATTTACATTCTTTTAATATAAATTTTGATAAAAATTTTAATATTTATCTTCCTAGTGGATTAGTTAGTTCTCAATCTATATATCAAATGCTAAAAAAAATGTTCCAAAAATATCCAGGTGAAGTAGATTTTAATAAACTTCCTATACCAATCAGAATTGTTGCAACAAATTTAAAAACTGGTGAGAATACAACCTTAGTTAAAGGTGATTTGGCAAAATCTGTTGCTGCTTCGATAGCAATTCCTCCAATTTTAGAACCCATAAAAATAGGTGATAACGAATATATTGATGGGGGTGTAAGGCGTAATATTCCTGTCGAAGAAACTTACAACATGGGTGCTGATATTGTAATTGCTTGTGATATAGGCTCAAGCATTGATGAAAAAGAAAATTACGATTTAATTTCTATGACAAAACAAATAATAGCTATTTATTCAAAAGAAGATAACACAAATCAGTTGAAAAAAGCTACTATAACAATAGAGCCAGATGTAGAAAAATTTTCTGTTGTAGATATTTATTCTAGCGCCAAATTAAAAGAAGCTGGCGAACTCGCAGCAAAAAATAAAATAGAGATTTTAAAAAAATTACCTAAAAAAAATTCTGAAAACAAAAAAAGAAATTATAATGACAACGAAAAAAATTTAGAGTATTATATAGAAAAAATTTCTTTTGAAGGGGATTTTACAGAGCAACAAAAACAGTATTTATATATGGCATTTTCAGATTACGAAAATCAAAAGTTATCCATCGAAAAAATAGATGAAATTAACTCTAATATTTATAATTATATGTTTGTTAATAAAATTTATTATTCTATAAATGGAAATAATCTAATTTTTTACGGAGATAAGCAACATGAAAATGTTGTAGGTATAGGTTTAAAATACAACACTGATTACGGTACTTCTCTAAGCATAGGTTCAGATTTCATAGTTTCGAGCAAATTGGGACACAAACTTTCTGCCGGCATAAAACTTGGAAGGTACAACTCTTTAAATTTATATACAAATATATTACCTGGCAGTAAAAATATGTTTGGTTTTTATTCAGAAATAAATTTGGCTGAAAATCCATTATTTTTTTATGAAAAAAATCAAAGAGTCGCATCTTTTAAAAATAGAGAAGCTTCTGTCGCTATAGGTGCAATAGGAAATATTAGCAACAACAAAGAAATTTTAATAGGAGCTGAAGCAAATTATTCTAATATTAAACTTAGCTTTGGTGATTTTAAAAATAAAATACACGAAAAATCTGCTCAAGAATTTTCGTTAATATCTAAGATTAAATACAATTCTTTAGATTCGATACAAGTTCCAAATAGCGGAACAAAATTTAATGCAAAATTAAAATTAAATATAAACGAAAATAAAGATCATTTAATTATCAATCCATCATTTAATTTTAATAAATATATGAAAGTAACCGACAATAACACTTTAATAGTTGGTGGTGCCGGTGCATATATAAATAGTGAAAATCCTCCACTAAATAGATATATAAAACTTGGTGGTAATAGAGATAATTTAGATAATTCTGAATTTGCTTTATACGGTTATGCAAGTCAAGAAAAATTAACAAATAATTTTCTTGCTTTAAGGCTGGGTCTTAGATCAAGACTTACAAGTTCCGTTTATCTTGTAAATAAATTTAATTTGGCGTACTACAATGATTTAGGAAATATTTTTGATTTAAACAATCAACTTCAAACAAAAAAATTTGATGTAGGAATTTCGTCTGGTATGATGTTTATAACCCCTCTTGGAAGAGTTGAATTTTCTTTATCGAATAATTTAAGAAGTAGAAATTTCGTAGGATCTTTTTCTATCGGATACAATTTAGATTAATATAAAGGAGTTTTTTTAATGGAAAATTTGATTGATCAACTTGTTATTAATATCACTTCTACAAAATTTGTCATGCTAGCATCGCTTTGTTTTTTATCTTCAGTAATAGATGCTATGGTTGGTGGAGGGGGATTAATTTCACTTCCAGCTTATTACGCTGCAGGTCTTGATCCTCATGTAGCTCTTGGTACAAACAAAATTTCTGCATCACTATCAACTTCTGTAAGTGCATTAAAATTTTGGAACGCAAAAAAAGTAAACACTGAAATAATTTGGAAGCTAGCAATCTTTTCACTTATAGGTGCATTTTTAGGAGTTAAAACTGCAGTTTCAATCGATGCAATGTATTTTAAACCGATTTCATTTTTTCTTTTAATTTTTGTTTTTATCTACACTATAATTAATAAAAAGTTAGGTGAGACTAGTAACTACACTGGGCCAAACAAAAAAAATATGTTTTTAGGAAAAATAATGGCTTTTACCATAGGATTTTACGACGGATTTATAGGACCAGGTACAGGATCTTTTTTAATATTTTTTCTTATGAAAATATTTAAATTTGATTTTAACAGTGCAAATGGTAATGCAAAAATTTTAAATGTTTCTAGCAACATAATAAGTATATTTTTATTTACCTATTACGGAAAAGTTAATTTTTTCTTGGGCATACCAATAGCACTGCTTATGATGATAGGTGGATTTTTAGGTGCATCTCTCGCAATTAAAAAAGGTACAAAAATTACAAAACCACTGTTTTTAGTTGTAACTTCTATTCTTATTTTAAAAATGGGAAAAGAAATATTTTTCTAATTTAGTAGGTGTTAAAAATAATGACAATATATGATGATGTTAAAATACAAAAAAAATTTTTTGATAGAACAAGTTTTAATGAAGAAGTTTATTCATACGAAATAGAAAATTCCTTTTTGAAAATAGAAATTTTAAATTTTGGTGCTATTATAAAATCTATTTTTTTTAAAAAAAGTTCAAATAAAAACAATTTAGTTTTATCTTACGATAAAATTAAATATTACGAAAATAATGGTGCGTACATAGGAGCGACTGTTGGCAGAACTGCTGGCAGAATAAAAAATGGATTGCTGAAAATAGATGACAAAATTTACAATCTTACTAAAAACAATAATAAAAATCATATACATGGTGGTGTTAATTCTATAAGCAATAAAATTTGGCAAACTGAAAATATCCAAAACGGGATAAGTATGTCTATATTCAGTAAAGAATTTGAAAATGGTTATCCAGCAAACGTCAAAATAGAAGTTGAATTTAAATTGCTTGATAATATTTTAGAAATAAATTACATAGCTCATAGTGATAAAAAAACTTATATAAATTTAACTAATCACAGTTATTTTAACTTTGGAGAAAAAAATATACAAAATGCTCATTTACTAATAAATTCAGATTATATGATAAGTATAGATGGCGAATTTATTCCAAAAAATATAAGAAATTTAGATAATACAATTTTTGATTTTAGAAAAAGTAAAAAATTATCTGATTTTTTTATGCAGAACGATGAGCAAAAAGAAATTGCAAGGGGAATAGACCACCCCTTTATTTTAAATTCTAAAAATGCAGTATCTTTTCAACAAAATGACATTCAAATGCAAATAGAAACTTCTTATCCTGCCGTTGTCGTTTATACTGGAAATTTTTTGAGTGATATAGGAATCGAAAATAATGCTGGCATATGTTTTGAAACCCAAGAAGTGCCAAATTTATTTTCTGATGAAACAATTGGTTTATATCCAAAATTTACTGATGAAAAAAATTATTTTTTTAATACAACTAAATATATTTTTTCAAATTTATAAAATTTTAAAATTTTTGGGGGGTTATTGTGGAAATTTTATTTTATTTTTTAATAATGTTAGTTGGAGCATTCATATCGAGAAAATCTTTGCTCCCAAAATTTATAGATGAAAAAATGTCAACTTTACAAAATATAGCTCTGTGTATTTTGTTAGCTGCAATGGGATTTGCAATAGGTTCTGATAAACAAATTTTATCAAACATACATTTGCTAGGATTAAAATCTTTTGTTGTAGCTTTGTTTGCAGTAATTTTTTCTATATTTTTTGTTAAAATTATATACAGAGGTGATAAGTAATGTTTATGGTATCTGCCTCAGTTATAATTGGTTGTTTTTTAGGTTTTATTTTTAAAAATCACATATTTTTTGATGTGAACTTAATAATAAAATTCGGTTTATATTTTTTATTATTCGTTATCGGTTTGGATATAGGTAGAAATAAATCTATTTTTAAAAATTTAAAAAATCTGAATAAAAAAATAATTCTTCTGCCAATAATAACAATAATTGCTTCTCTTTTAGGTGGAGCTGTAGCTTCATTTTTTATAAAAATGCCTATAGGAGAAAGCATAGCAATCAGTTCTGGTATGGGTTGGTATTCTTTTTCTGCAATAGAACTTTCAAAAATTAGTGCTGAGCTTGGTAGCTTATCATTTTTATCCAATATGTTTAGAGAATTATTAGCTCTGCTTTTTATTCCTTTTGTTTCGAAAAAAATTACACCACTCGCAGCTGTATCAATGTCTGGAGCTCCAGCAATGGATTCAGTTTTGCCAATAATAAACAAACATAATACGTCAGATATATCAATAATTTCATTTTATTCAGGATTAGTTATAAGCATACTTGTTCCTTTATTAGTGCCTACAGTAGTTAATATTTTTATCAAATAATTAATTGTTGACATTTTTAATAAATAATTATATAATTAAATTGAAATTAAAACATAATAAAAAATGGAGGAAACTAACATGTTTGATAATTGGGCTGAAGAACTTTACGATTCTACTTTTAGTGATATTTTTGATGCTCTAGTTAATGAATATAAAAATGGTACTCTTACAGTAAAAGATTTAGAAACAAATATAGCTGAGCAACAACAAATTTTATTAAACGCTTTTTATGAAGGAGAAGCAAAATCTGCTTATTGCAATGCAATGGTTGACGCTCACCAATACGTACTTTCTTTGATATTATCTGGAAAAATTGCAAACTATTAAAAGGAGGCAGTATGAAAAAAGTTTATGTTTTTCTAGCAGATGGCTTTGAACTTTTAGAGGCTATGGCTCCTGTTGATGTTCTTAGAAGATGTGGTGCAGAATTAAAAACTATTTCTCTAAATGAAAACTTATTTGTTAAATCTGCTCAAGGAGTTGAAGTTAAGGCTGATGCAAACATAGATGAAATAAATTTACTTGATGGTGATGTTTTAATAATTCCTGGTGGATATCCCGGTTACATTAATTTAAGAGAAAACGAAAAAGTTGTTAATCTATTAAAAAAATATTTAGAAGACAACAAAATTGTAGGAGCAATTTGTGGAGGACCAACAATTTTTTCATATAACAATATAGCAAATGGTATAAATTTAACAGCACACTCTTCAACAAAAGAAGATTTTAAAGAAAAATATAATTACACTGGTGAAAATATTTGTGTTGATAAAAATATTGTAACTTCTATAGGTGCCGGTCACGCTGTTGGTTTTGCTTTTGAAATTGCTAAAAAGCTTTTCGATAACGAAACAATAACAAAAGTTAAAAAAGGAATGGAACTAATTTAATAATTTCAAATTTTTATATTAGCACGGTTTAAATTAAACCGTGTTTTTTATTTTAAAAAATTTTTAAAATTTTATTATTGTTTATTTATTTTTTTATAAAACTATTTTAAAATATGATATAATATTTATTATTTTTAATTTATTTTGATTATTTTTTTAGAGGTAATTTTATGGAGAATCATAGTTACAAAATTTTAGAATTTGATAAAATTAGAAATTTAATAGCAGAAAATTCTGTTATAGATATAAATAAAGAATTTATCGAAAATTTATCCCCTATGAAGGAGATAGGAAATATTAATAACGAACTATCAATCACTAGAGATTTTATAGATATGAGTTTATACGATGGCGGTTTTGAAACTGCAGGTTTAAAAGATATATGTTCTCTTGTCGATAAAATAAAATTGATAGGAACATATCTTGATCCAGATGATTTGTGGGATATAAATTTTAATTTAAGAGTTGTAAGAGTTTTTAAAAATAAAATCGATGAATTAAATAAATATAAAAAATTACAAGATATACTTAAAAATCTTCCCAACTTAAAAGTTATAGAAGATCACATAAATAAAATTTTAGATAACGAAAAACAAATAAAAGATGAAGCATCTCTTGATTTAAGAGATATAAGATTGCAAAAAAAAGCATTAAATAATAATATAAAAAGAAAATTTGAAGAGTTATTTGAAAATAGTTCTGTTGCAAATGCATTTCAAGAAAAAATAATTACAACGCGTGATGGAAGATTTGTCGCTCCAGTTAAATATGACTTCAAAGGTTTAATCAAGGGTATAGAACACGACAAATCTACAAGTGGACAAACGGTATTTATCGAACCATTATCTATTGTTTCTTTAAACAATAAAATGAGGGAGTTAGATACAAAAGAAAAAGAAGAGATAAGAAAAATTTTATTAAGAATTACTGAAATTATAAGAAATAATTCTGATGACATAAAATTTGTTGGAGAAAAAATTTTATATTTAGATTTTTTAAATGCAAAAACAATTTACTCCATAGACAATAAATGTAACATACCAAACATTAATAACAAAGAATTTATTTTTTTAGAAAATGCAAGACATCCTTTTATAGATAAAAATGTTGTTGTTCCTCTTACTTTTGGTGTCGGACAAAATTATAATACGCTACTTATTTCTGGTCCTAACACCGGAGGAAAAACTGTTGCATTAAAAACTGCAGGACTTTTATCTTTAATGGCACTGTCAGGTATTCCTATCCCTGCTTCAGAAAATTCTAGCATAGGAGTTTTTGATTATATTTTTGCAGATATAGGAGATGAACAAAGCATACATCAAAATCTTTCATCATTTTCTTCTCATTTAAAAAATTTAACAGAGATTTTTAAATGTGTAACAAAAAATTCTTTAGTTTTAATCGATGAATTAGGTTCTGGAACAGATCCCGTTGAAGGGTCTGCTTTTGCTATGTCTTGCATAGATTTTTTAAATAACAAAAAAGTTAAATCCATAATTACAACACACTACAGTGAAGTAAAAGTTCACGGATATAACAGCGAAGGCGTCGAAACTGCATCAATGGAATTTAACACTGAAACTTTATCGCCAACTTATAAATTGCTTTTAGGTATACCTGGTGAAAGTAACGCACTTACTATTGCAAAAAAACTTGGCTTTAACGATGAAGTTATAGAAAAAGCAAAATCTTACATAAGTGAAGATAATAAAAAAATTGAAAAAATGATAGAGAATATCAAAAATAAATCTGATGAATTAGATTTAATGAAAATACAAATTAGTAACATAAAAGAAGAAATCGAAAACGAAAAAGAAAAATTAAAAAATGAAAAATTAAATTTAGAAAGAGAAAAAAATGAAATTTTAAGAAAATCTTACGAAGATGCTGAAAGAATGATTAACGAAATGAGGTCTAAAGCATCTGCACTTGTAGAAAAAATTCAAAAAGAAGAAAATAAAAAAGAAGAACTGAAAAATCTTCAAAAGAATTTGAATATGATAAGTGTGTCAATAAGAGAAGAAAAAAATAAAAATATACAAGAAAATAAAAAAATAAAAATAAAAGTTGATTTTAAAGAAGGAGATAGAATATTTATAAAAAGTTTGAATCAGTATGCTCATATTTTAAAAATAAATCACTCAAAAGAAAGTGTTACTGCTCAAGCTGGTATATTAAAACTCGAAGTTCCTTTTAAAGATGTTAAAGTGGAATTAGAAACTCCTAAAAAAACTTACAACACAATTTCTTCTCACAAAAAAATCAATGTTAGATCAGAAATTGATTTGAGAGGAAAAATGGTTGACGAAGCTATACATGAATTAGAAACTTATCTTGATAGAGCTGTTTTAAATTCTTATTCAGAAGTTTACATAATACATGGTAAGGGAACTGGAGCTTTAAGAGATGGCATATTAAAATATTTAAAAAATTCTAAATATGTAAAAAATTATAGGATAGGTGGACACGGAGAAGGTGGTTTAGGTTGCACAGTAGTAACTCTAGCTTAAAAATTTCTTTTATAATTGCTGCAGCTGGAAGTGGTAAAAGAATGAACCTTGAAAAACCAAAACAGTTTTTAAAATTTAATGGTGAACCACTAATTTATTACTCGATAGCTGAAGCAGAAAAAATAAACTTTGTCAGTGAAATAATAATTTCTACTAATAAAGAATATTTAAATTTTTTAAAAAATTATTGCAAAGAAAAAAAATTCAAAAAAAATATAAAAATTGTTGAAGGCAGTGTAGAAAGGCAGTATTCGATAGCAAACGCCTTAAAAGAAGTTTCTGGCGATATAGAATATGTTGCTATACACGACGCTGCACGTCCTTTTTTAAAACAAAAATATTTTGAACAAGCTATACAAGAATTAAAAAATTATGACGGTGTTGTTGTAGGAGTAAAATCTCGTGACACAGTAAAAATTATTAATGATAAAAACGAAATAATAAAAACTCTTAACAGAGATGAAATTATATTGGCTAATACTCCTCAATTTTTCAAAAAAAATGTAATTTTAAAAGCTTATGAAAAAGCTAAAGAAGAAAAATTTTTGGGAACTGACGACTCTTCTTTAGTTGAAAAATTTAATGGAAAAATAAAATTTATCGAAGGAGATAAGGACAATATAAAAATAACTTTTAAAGAAGATTTAAAATTTTTTCAGGAGGAATTATGATTAAAATATACAATACTTTGACAAATAAACTAGAAGAATTTAAACCGCTAAAAGATAACGAGGTGTCAATGTATGTATGTGGGCCTACAGTATATAACTATATACACATAGGAAATGCAAGACCAGCTGTTGTTTTTGATACAGTGAGAAGATATTTTGAATATAGAGGTTATAAAGTTAATTATGTTCAAAATTTTACCGATGTAGATGATAAAATGATTAAAAAAGCAAATTCAGAAGGAGTTTCTGTTAAGGAGATTGCAGATAGATATATAAAAGCTTATCTCGAAGATACATCTAAAATTAATCTTAAAGAAGAGGGTATGATAAGACCTAAAGCAACAGAACACATCGATGACATGATAAAAATTATAAATTCACTAATCGAAAAAGGATACGCTTATGAAATTGACGGTGACGTTTATTTCGAAGTTGAAAAATTTAAAGATGGATATGGAGTACTATCTAAACAAAATATTGATGACTTAAAATCTGGAGCAAGAATTGATGTGAATGATATAAAAAAATCTCCAATAGATTTTGCACTTTGGAAAAAATCAAAAGAAAATGAACCTTATTGGGATTCACCTTGGGGCAAAGGAAGACCGGGTTGGCATATCGAATGTTCAGCAATGTCTAGCAAATATCTTGGCAATAATTTTGATATACATGGTGGAGGTCAAGATTTAATTTTTCCTCACCACGAAAACGAAATGGCACAGTCAAAATGTGCTTGTGGCGGACACTACGCAAGATATTGGATGCATAACGGTTATATAAATATAAATGGAGCTAAAATGTCAAAATCTGGTTCTTTTATGTTGTTGAGAGATATTTTGGAACAATATGACGGCAGAATAATAAGATTTTTTATTTTAGGATCTCACTATAGAAAACCTATGGATTTTTCATCTTTCGAATTAGATCAGGCAAAAGTATCCGTTGAAAGAATCGAAAATTGTTTGCAAAGAGTTAAAGAACTCGATGAAAAAGAAAAAGGACAAAATAATTGTGAAAATCTTTTAAGTGTTTTAAACAATACTAAAGAAAATTTT
The DNA here is from genome assembly GCA_023389595.1 of Fusobacteriota bacterium. GTDB lineage: Bacteria > Fusobacteriota > Fusobacteriia > Fusobacteriales > Fusobacteriaceae > Fusobacterium. The sequence continues at coordinate 3,941 of JAEWEF010000071.1, read as the reverse complement.
ATAAGTGCTATGGATGAAGATTTTAACACTGCTCAAGCCATAGGGTACTTATTTGAACTTGTTAGGGAATTAAATAAAAGTCTAGATTTTGATGATTACAGCAAAAAAGGTTTAAATGTTATAATTGAAGTTGCTAAATATTTAGAAAATATTTTTGTTGAAGTTTTGGGTGTAAAACTTCAACTAGAAAACTCTGTTACAAATTTAACTGCAGAACTTATAAATCTTTTATTAGAAATAAGAACTGAAGCTAGAAATAAAAAAGATTGGGCGATGTCTGACAAAATAAGAGATGGACTTACTGATTTAGGAATTAAAATAAAAGACGGAAAGGAAAAAACTTCATGGAGTCTTTAGAAAAAAATATACTGGATTATTCCAGTCTAGACTTAGCCTATCTTGGTGATGCAATCTGGGAATTAGAAGTTAGAAAATATTTTTTAAGATACGGATATAAAATTAACAAATTAAACAAATGTGTAAAGATGAATGTTAATGCAATATCACAAAGTAAATTTTTAAAAATTATTTTTGATGAACTTTCTGATTCTGAAAAACAAATAGTTAAAAGAGCAAAAAACTCCAACATAAAATCTTTTCCAAAATCTTGTTCTGTTTATGAATATAAAGAAGCTACTGCTTTTGAGGCACTGATAGCTTATTTATATATAAATAAAGAGTATGCTAAAATACAAAATATAATATTAAAATGTTTAAAAGGAGAGTCAAATAATTATGAAACAGCCTAAAAAAGATTCTTTTTTCTTAAGAAAATTCAGAAGAAATAGAAGTATTGGTATAGACCTTGGAACTGCAAACACACTTGTTTTTAGTAAAAAACATAACAAAATAATTTTAAATGAGCCTTCGGTTGTTGCAGTTGAAAGGGAAACGAGAAAAGTTTTAGCGATAGGTAATGAAGCAAAAGAAATGTTAGGAAAAACTCCAGATTCCATAGTTGCTGTAAAACCACTTTCAGAGGGTGTTATTGCCGATTATGATATAACTGCTGCAATGATAAAATATTTTATAAAAAAGATTTTTGGAAAACATTCTATTTTTCTACCTGAAGTTATGATATGCGTTCCTGTAGATGTTACGAGTGTAGAAAAAAGAGCTGTATTAGAAGCAGCTATTTCTGCTGGAGCAAAAAGAGCATACCTTATAGAAGAAGCAAGAGCAGCTGCTCTTGGTGCTGGTATGGATATATCTGTACCTGAAGGAAATATGATAATAGATATAGGTGGTGGATCTACTGACATAGCAGTTATTTCTCTTGGTTCAACTGTAGTTTCTCAAACAATTAGAACTGCAGGAAATAATTTCGATCAGGATATAATAAAATATGTTAAAAAAACTCATAATCTACTTATAGGTGATAGAACTGCTGAAGAAATAAAAATAAAAATAGCTACTGCTCTTCCGCTAGAAGTTGAAGAAACTATGGAAATTAGAGGAAGAGATCAAATAAAAGGTCTTCCTAAAACTATAACTATTTCATCTGAAGAAATAAGAGAGGCCATAAGCGAATCTCTTAAAGAAATTTTACAATGCGTTAAAGATGTTCTTGAACACACTCCTCCTGAACTGTCATCAGATATAATAGAAAAAGGAATAGTTATGACTGGTGGAGGATCTCTTATCAGAAATTTCCCTGAATTAGTTTCACAATCTACAAATTTAAAAGTATATTTAGCAGAAAATCCTCTTGAAAGTGTAGTTATCGGTGCAGGATTAGCTCTTGATCAACTAGATGTTCTTAGAAAAATAGATAAGGCCGAAAGATAATATGAGTTTTATAGAAAATCAAATTTCTAAAATTAAAAATTCTGGGACGTATCTCTTTTATGGTGACGATAATTCAAGAAATTTAGAAGAAGCACTAAAGTTTACAGAACTTTTATTTTTAAAAGATACAGATGACGAAAATTTAAAACATTCTATTTCACGTAGAATACTAAATAATACCTTAGTAGACTTCTACATATATGACACTCTGTCTATAGATGACGCCAGAGATTTAAAAAACAAAGTTTACTCATCTCCTAACGAGCTAAATAAAAAAGTTTTTATAATAAAAGATATTAATAATTTGAGAAAAGAAGCCTCAAACGCTCTTTTAAAAATTCTTGAGGAGCCGTCAGAGAATAATTATTTTATTTTATTATCTAAAAATTTAAACGTTCTCCCTACTATAAAATCTCGTTCTATAACGTACCACATAAAAAAATTAACACCAGAAGAACTAGGTGTGGACAAGTATGTTTACGATTTTTTTGTGGGGGAATCTAAGGATATAATAGAATATAAAAAAAATAATTTAAAAATAAATTACGAACAATCTTATAATAATATTTTTAATATAATTAAAGAATATGAAAAAAATGAAATTCTTGAGAATAAAATAAAAATGTATTTAGCTCTGAGAAATTATGTTGTAGAAAGTGATAATTTAAAAATTCACGAAAAAATAAATTTTGCAGAAAATATTTTTTATGCCTATTCTAATAAAGAAACTCTTAATCTAATAGTTTCTTATTTTGTAAATTTAATTAAAAACCAATCCTTTTTACAAGATAAACTACTTCTTAAAAAAATGCTAAGATATCCTGTAAATTACAAAAATCTACTTATAAACTTATTCATATAAAAGTGCATGAAATCATGCACTTTTTTAAATAAAAAAGACACCAATACGGTGCCTTAAAACATCATGTTTTTTGAAATTTTTTCAGAATTTTCTTTCCCAAAAAATTTTTCTACTAAATACAAAGATATATCTTTAACGTTACCAGGTCCGGAGCAACTAATAATATTTTCATCCATAACTATTTCTTCGTATACAGGAGTTACATTATAGTTGCTAAGCTGTTTAAAATATCTCATATCTTCAAGCATATAAGTCGTTATTTTTATATTTTCTAAACTTCTATTTTCTACCAACTTAATTGCTGCTGTACATATAGCAACAATTATTTTTTTTTGTGAAATAAAATGTCTTAGAATCTCATCAAAATAAACGCTTTTATCTTTAAAATATCCCCCTCTACCAAACCCACCTGGTATTATAAGAATATCGTAATCATTTAAGTTAATAACCTCTAAAGATATATTAGGTATTAACTCTCCTCCCCAAAGTGCTTTTACAACATTTTTGTGAGAAATAGTTTTAAAATATATTTTATCTTTATTTAATATATTATTCCATCCAAACACATCAGTAAACGTAGCTAACTCTAAAAGCTCGAATCCTTCAAATAAATATATTAATACTTTCAAAATTAAACTAGTTTAATTTTTCTAAGAATGCTTTTCCTGGTTTGAATTTAACAGATTTTCTAGCACCTATTTTAACTTCTTCACCAGTTTTTGGATTTCTTCCAAGTCTTGGAGCTTTGTCAACTACTTTTAATTTACCAAAATTTATTATATCTATACTTTCACCAGATAAAAGTACTTGTTCCATAGAATTAAAGAAAACGTCTACTTTTCTTTCAGCGTCAGCTTTAGTTTGGAATACTCCTTTCTCAAATAATAATTTAGCAAATTCTTTTTTTGTCATGATTCTTATTTCCTCCTAGTCCTTATCTTAAAGTTTTCATATCACAAGTTATAACACATTTTTATCTATTTTTCAAATACTTTTTTTATATTATTTATTTCTTTTTAGTGAGACAATATATATGATATAATTTAAATATATTTTATTTTTTTACGGAGGATGTTATGAAAAGAGCATTAATATTATTAACTTGCATATTTTTAATATCTTGTAGTAGTTATAAATCACTTATTTATGGTAGTAATAAAGAAGTTTCTGAAAGACTCGAAAAAACTTTTAAGCAACTTGATAAAAGATACTACGATTTATTAGATGATGAAATTAACGAAAACGAAAGAAAGTCTCTCGAAAAAGATTATAGAAATTTCTATACCGATTT
>JAEWEF010000086.1 GCA_023389595.1 Fusobacteriota bacterium | reverse complement strand
GTATTGTTTTTTAATTTGCTTTTTTGAAAATTTATTTTTTAATTTTTTTCTTGAGATGTTTCTTTAAAATCTGTTATCGAAAGTTGATTATGATAGATAATATTTGATGCTGTCCCTATCTCGCGGGGGCGATGAAGGGCTTCGCCCTTCAATTCCTTTATTATTTTTTTTGATTTTCAATTTTTATCGAGTTTTCGATAGAAAACGAAGATAAAAATTTTAGAAAATCAAACCCAGCGGAGCAGTCTTTTTGCGAAGCAGGGTGTTTTCACTTTTTATCGAGTTTTCGTTAGAAAATGAAGATAAAAATTTTAGAAAATCAAACCCAGCGAAGCAATCTTTTTGCGAAGCAGGGTGTTTTCAATTTTTATCGAATTTTCGATAGAAAATGAAGATAAAAATTTCAGAAAATCAAACCCAGCGAAGCAATCCTTTTGCGGAGCAGGGTGTTTCTTGAGGCTCTGCCTCAAACTCCGTTAAGGGAATGCCACCCCTTAAAACCTCGTATTTATTTTTATTGTTTTTTGATAAAAGGGTGTCAAGAGGTCATGCCCTCTTGCTGGGCGTGGGACTGCTCCCACGAAAAAGAGTAAAATAAATTTTAGATATAATCCGACCATTAATATAAAAGCACCATAAAATAGTGCTTTACTTAAATGGCACACTCTGTTCATAGCACTTCAAACTACCTATTTATTGTAATTACATAAAATAACACTAATTTTAAAAAGGGGTACCTAGACTACTCTTTTTTAAAAACTACCCCCTTAAAATTGAAATTAGAGCCTTAAAATTCAAATGCCGTATTTAACGTATGTTAAGTGCATTTTCTTGAGGTGCTGTCTCAAACTACGTTATTAATTTATCAAAAATTTATCTAAAAAATGCTCTTATTAAATTTAAAATTGTTATGAAATAAAAAACGGCGTAAAACTACGCCGTTTATTTAGTAATTATTTTTTTAGTAAATCTCTAATTTCTTCAAGTAGAACTTCTGTTTTTGGTGGTTCAGGAGCTGGTGCTGGAGCTTCTTCTTGTTTTTTCTTCATGTTATTCATAGCTTTTATAAAAATGAATAGAGCAAAAGCTATCAAAACAAAATTGATTATAGCTTGTAAAAACATTCCGTATTTAATTTCTGCTTCTCCAACCTTAACGACTAAACTAGAAACATCGTGCCCTCCTGTTATCACTCCTAAAAGTGGCATTAAAATATCGTTAACTAGAGATGAAACGATGGCACCAAAAGCACCCCCGATAACAACTCCGACTGCTAGGTCTATGACATTTCCTCTCATTGCAAACTCTTTAAATTCTTTCATCATACTCATAATTTTACCTCCACATTATGACATCAAAAAATTCATTTTTGTATTATATTACTAAATGAAAAAAAATTCAATATTTTTAAATTTAATATTATTTAAAATTTATAATGATTTTTATAATTTACATTTTTTTTATAAATAAAAAAGACTGTTACAATGTAACAGTCTTTTCAACTATTTTGTTTTTGCTTTAGTATAGGCTCCCTCAGAACCAAACACATCAACTATTTTTGTTTTGTAATAAGCTTTCATTTCTTCTCTTGCAGCTCCCAGATATTTTCTTGGGTCAAAATCTTTAGGATTAGTTGCAAGGTATTTTCTTATTCCTGCAGTGAATGCAAGACGACCGTCAGTATCCACATTAATTTTTGCAACGGTAGATTTAGTTGCCTTTCTAAGTTCTGTATCAGGAATTCCTATCGCGTCAGATAATTCTCCTCCATAAGTTTTAATTTCTGTAACATATTTTGGTGGAACTGCAGATGAACCGTGTAAAACAATAGGAAATTCTCCAAGTTTTTCTGAAACTTTTTCTAGTATATCTATTCTAAGTTTAGGATCTTCTCCCGGTTTAAACTTGTGTGCTCCGTGAGAAGTACCTATTGCTATCGCAAGAGAATCAACTTTCGTTCTTCCAACAAAATCGATAACTTCTTCAGGATTTGTATATTTATGTTCATCAGCTTGAACATCGTCTTCTATTCCGGCTAAAACTCCAAGCTCCGCTTCAACAGTAACATAATCTGCAGCTGCATGTGCGTATTCAACAACAGATTGTGTAATTTTAATATTTTCTTCGTAATCATAATGCGAAGCATCTATCATTACAGATGAAAACCCTGCATCTATACATTTTTTTACAGTTTCTAAATCTGGCCCATGATCTAAATGTAATGCAACCGGAATATCAGAACCCATCAGTCTAGCTCTATCTTTTGCACCTTTTGCAATAAGTGCAGCCATTTCATATCCCATATATTTTATCGCTCCGGTAGACGCTTGTAAAATAACTGGAGATCCCATTTCAGCACAAGCTTCCACTATTGCTTGTGCCATTTCCATGTTATTAAAATTAAAAGCTGGAACGGCATATCCATTCTTGTTCGCTTTTTCAAACATTTCTTTAGTATTTGATAAACCTAGTTCTTTATATTTATACGACATTTCCTTCCTCCTCATATTTTTCTTTTATTTTTCTCAACATATACCTATAAAAATATTTTAACTTTTGTTTTTGTTTGAAAAATGTAAAAACTTCGGGTACTAAGTCTATGATAATTTCTACAGATTTTTGATATTTTCCCAATCTATTTTTAAAAATATTTGTTGCCGACACTATCCAAGATAGAAGCATTAGATTTAATACTCTTATAAAATTTATCAAAAAATTTAAAAGACCCTTGTCTGTTATATATACATTGTATATCTGAAAAAGTATTTTTCCTTCCTGATTATAAAATATCTGTATGATGAATATAGAAACGTAAAAAAAGACTATAACTCTTAAAATTTTTATATTGTGTTTTAAATTTTTATTCAGTTTTAAATTAAGAAGTAATAAAATTATTGTAAGTATGAATAAAACTTTTAAATTGCTGTAAAAAATATTTAACAAGAGTATTGATAATAAACTAAGATTTAATAACATCTAGTCCACCCATATATGGAACTAAAACTTTAGGTATCAAAAAGCTTCCGTCTTCTTGTTGATAATTTTCCATTATCGCAACAAGAGTTCTTCCTACTGCAAGTCCTGATCCATTTAGAGTATGACAAAATTCACTTTTATTTTCTCCTTTAGGTCTGTATTTTAGTCCCATTCTTCTTGCTTGAAAATCTTCACAGTTAGAACAAGAAGAAATTTCTCTATATTTATTTTGTGACGGTAACCACACTTCTAAGTCGTAAGTTTTTGCAGCACTGAATCCCATGTCACCAGAACAAAGTTGTATTACTCTGTAAGGTAATTCTAATTTTTGTAAAATATTTTCAGCGTTTACTACCATTTTTTCAAGTTCGTCATAAGAAGTTTTATTATCAGTGATTTTTACCATTTCCACCTTATTAAATTGATGCACTCTGATAAGTCCCTTTACATCCTTACCGTAAGAACCTGCCTCTCTTCTAAAACAAGGAGAGAAGGCTGTATAATATTTTGGTAATTCACTTTGATCTAAAATTTCTTTTCTATGTATATTAGTCATAGTAATTTCTGAAGTTGAAATTAAATACATATCATCGCTAGTTTTATACATATCTTCTTCAAATTTTGGAAGCTGCCCAGTTCCTTCACAAACTTCTGACTTTACCATAAAAGGTGTTAAATGTTCTGTGTATCCGTGCTCAGTAGTTTGCACGTCAAGCATAAAATTAATAAGTGCTCTTTCTAATCTTGCTGCCGCACCTCTGTATAAAACGAATCTCGAACCACTAAGTTTTGCTCCTCTTTCAAAATCTAATATTCCTAATTTTTCTCCAATTTCCCAGTGGCTTTTAGGTTCAAAATTAAATTTTCTTGGCTCTCCCCATCTTCTGATTTCAACGTTGTGTTCTTCGTCAGGTCCTATAGGAGTTGATGAGTGATACACATTTGGTATAGTCATTTGTATGTAGCTAATTTTTTCATCAACTTCAGCTAATTTTTTATCCAATTCTTTAATTTTTGAAGAAACTTCTCCCATTTTTTTAATTAATTCATCTGCGTTTTGTTTTGCTTTTTTTAGTTCAGCTATTTCAGCAGAAACATCATTTCTGTGTTTTTTTAGACTTTCAACTTCCGCTATTAAATCTCTTCTTTCTGCATCAAGACTCTTAAATTCAGACAAGTCTATATTGCTATTTCTATTTTTTAACATTTCCATTAATAATTCTTGATTTTCTCTCATAAATTTTAAATCTAACATAATGCTCCCCCTGTTTTTTTGTTGTATCCCAATCTTTTTATTTGCACATCACTCGGTTGTATATCTAGCATATTTAAAAAGGAATTGGGCGACATATTTATAAGTGTAATATATATTTTATTTTTTTCTCTTTTAAATGTAACTATTCTATCTTTTAAATCTCTGGTTGTAATTTTTCCCTTTTTTTCTTTTTCTTCTATTATGCTTTCTTGCGAAAAAAGTTTTTCCAATTCTTGTATTAATTTATCCTCACCAGAAATTTCATAATTTATACTTTCAAAATCTTCTGCTATTGAAGCTTTTCCATCTAAATCTTCTGCAGATTCTATCTTAAATCCCAGAACATTTATTTCATTTATTCTTGCGATTATTTCACTGCAGGATAGTTCGTCCTCAATTTCTATGTCCATGGGTTCATTGTACGCTTCCGTCCCTAATGAAATTGGATTTGCAAAAGAAATTTTTGGTCTTGGATGAAATCCTTGACTATATTTTAATTCTATATGGGCTCTTTTAAAGATTCTTTCTATGAATCTCATTAAATCTAAATGAGAAATGTATTTCATATCATCAAATTTATTAAAATATAATCTTTTTTTCATGTCTACTCCAAATTTATTTTTGTATTATATATTTTATCACTTTCGTAATTTATATTCAAATATATTTTAAAAATAAAAATCCGACTGTTAAGTCGGACTTTTTATTAAAATTTTATCTTTTTTTGAAAAATATTCCAAGAAAGGCAAGAAAAATTACTGCACCTATAACTCCAAATATTATTTGCCCCATCAGAGTTAAATCTACAACTCCAAGATGCATAGCAATAAAACTTCCTATGTAAGAACCTATAACTCCTACAATAACGTTTGCAATGATACCCATTTTAGCATTATTTTTTGTAATTATGCTAGCTAACCAGCCTATAATACCTCCACAAATAATTGCTCCTAACATATTCCCCATCTCCTTATTGTTAAATGAAACTATGCTGTAAATTAATCCTATGATTGCTCCGATAATTAAACCAACAATAGTTTTATTCATTTTTTCTCCTTGTTTTTTCAAAAAATAAAAAGTCCTAGCACGCTAGGACTTAATTTTTTAGTAAGCTATGAAAGATTCCTTTTTAGCTTTACATATAGGACAGTTATCTTCTTCTCCAGTTATAGTAACAAATCCACATATAGGACATACTGCTACAACTTTAACTGCCAAGTCTTGTCCTGCGTCAACAGCTTTTTTAGCTTCAGTGAATAATTCTGCGTGAACTTTTTCTGCAGCTATAGCAAATCTCATTGCAGAAACTGCTGCTTTTTCTTCTTGTAATTCAGCAACTGCTAAGTAAGCTGGATACATTTGATTAACTTCAAATAATTCTCCGTTGATTGCTCCTTGAAGATTTTCTGAAGTGCTTCCTAATCCGAATCCCGCTTCCGAAGTAACTGCAAAATCTCCTGCCTCATCTTTTAATGCTTTAAAATGTAAAGTAGCATGAATTTCTTCTGCGTGAGAAGTAGCCATAAATAATCTTGCAACATTAGGGAATCCTTCAGCTTTCGCTTTATTTCCCCATACTCTATATCTCATATGTGCTTGAGATTCTCCACCAAAAGCCGATCTTAAATTATTCGCTGTCATAGCGTTCATCATATCGTGTTCCTCCTTAAATTTTCAATAAATTTTGATTTTAGTTTAATTTCAATTTAATTTCTAATTTATTTTCTATAGATTTTATTATAACATATAATTTAAAAAATACAAAATATTTTTATTTTAATTTTATTTATTATTTTACAAAATATAATTTATTTTTAAAAATATTTTTAGTTTCTGTGCTTATAGTCGTCTTCTATCTCGCTTTTCCAATCATCTTCTAATTTTCTTCCAGATCTCGTATTAGTTATAGCCTTGTTTATAGCTCTGTAATTTACTTCTGTTCCTATACTATCCGACCTGTAATTTACCGCTCTATTTTTGTCTATTCCAAAATTTTCTGCAGTTTTAATTGCGTCTATGTTTGCACCTAAGAATAAAAATTCCCAGTTAAATTCTTTTTTTTGTGTTTCTATCATTCTTTTTATTTTTTTTGCTGTAAATTCCTCACTAGAATTTTCTTCACCATCCGTAGTTATTACGAATAGGACTTTTTCAATTTTATTTTCTTTCACTCTTTTTTCTACATCTATAATAGTTTTTCCTATGGCATCAAGCAAGGCTGTCGATCCTCTTACATAGTACTCCTTTTCAGTTAAAGGTTCTACTTTATCTATAGGTAGACTACTGTGTAAAATTTCGTATTTATCGTCAAACAAAACTGTGGTAACAAAAAGTTGTCCCTCTTCTTTTTTCTGTTTTTCAAGCATAGAATTGAATCCACCTATGGTATCTTTTTCAAGTCCACCCATAGATCCACTTCTGTCCAAAATAAACACGACTTCTGTAGTTTTGTTTTTAGCTGCCGCTCCACTCACAGAGCTACAAGCTCCAAAAAGAAAACATAAAGTAAATAACAAAAAAACTCTTTTCAAAAAATCTTTTCTCATATTAACACCTCCACAGTAAAAATAAAATAACTTTCTATCTTACTTCAACTCTTAAATTTTCTTTTTGAAATTCTTGAATTATGTGTTCTCCATGCTCTCTATTTCTACATTCTAAAACAATGTTTACGGCTTGCTGAGTTGCATTTAAATCCATTACATATCTAGTTTGATTTATGTATAGAATGTTCGCTCCATTATTTTTAATAATTTCTGTAATTCTATTCATTTCTCCAGTACTATCTGCAAGGTAAATAGTCATGGCTACTCTTCTGCCATCTAAAATTTGACCTTTATTTACAAGTTTTTCTATATTATTTACATCTATATTTCCTCCAGAAATTACCGCACAAACATTTTTACCTTTTACATCTATTTTATTAGATAGTATTCCTGCAAGTGCTGTAGCTCCTGCTCCTTCAGCCACAACTTTTGATTTTTCTAGTAGGAAAAGTACGGCTGAAACTATTTCACTTTCAGATACGCTGATAATGTCATCAACGTATTTTGAAACTATTTCATAAGTTAAATTACCAACTTTTGCAACAGCTATACCGTCGGCTATAGTTTTTGCACTATCAAGTGCTAAAGGTCCTCCATTTTTTAATGCGGCCTTCATAGATGCGGCGTTTTCGGCTTCAACACCGTAAACTTTTATGCTAGGCTTTATACTTTTTGCCGCTAGAGCTATACCGGAAAGTATACCTCCTCCTCCAACTGGAACAAATATTGCATCTAAATCTTTAAATTCATCTAAAAGTTCTATTCCTATAGTACCTTGCCCTGCTATAACATATTCGTCATCGAATGGATGTAAAAATACAAGACCTTCCTCTTTTTGAATTTCAACTGCCTTACTGTATGCGTGATCATAGATGGTTCCATTTTGTACAACTCTTGCTCCATAACTTTTTGTTGCCTCAACTTTAGAAATAGGGGCATTCTCTGGCATAACTATGGTCGCTTTAATGCCGGCCTCTCTTGCTCCAAGTGCAACACCTTGAGCGTGGTTACCAGCAGAAGATGCTATCACTCCCTTTTTTTTATCTTCTTCACTCAAGTGCATAATTTTATTAAGAGCTCCTCTAACTTTAAAAGAACCTGTTCTCTGTAAATTTTCAAGTTTAAGTAAGATATGCCCTCCTGTAATTTCATCTAATGTTGGGCATTCTAATAAAGGAGTTTTTTTCACAGAATCCTTTATATTTGAATAAGCCTTTTCAACGTCTTTAAATGTAATCACTAATAACATCCCCTTTATAAAAATTTGTTTAATTTTCTATTCTATTCCTAAAATTGCAAAGACATCATTTTTCATAAAATTAAGTGTTACCCACTCGTCAAGTTCGTCTATAGCTTCCTTCGTTTCTCCACCAATTTCATCGGCAGTTTTTTTAATTTTAGACCAAGTTTCTTTATCCACTTCAAAAAAATCCATATAAGGATAATCGTCTATGTGAGGCCCTAAAACTTTGAAAAATTTAAGCTCTTTGCTTCTGTTAAACTCTAACAGTAGATCTCCTTTTTTTACGTTGTAATCACAATCAAAATATCCCCTAGTAAAAATTAAATATTCCTTGTTGTCTTCCTTCGTTCCATTTTCAAAATATTTCATAATTTAGCCTTTCTATTTCACGTTTATTTATTGTCTAATTTCTCCACCATATTTTGTTTTTATTAAATCCAAAATTTCATTCATAGTGGCGTCTATTTCAACATCATTTAAAGTTTTAGTTCTGTCTCTTAAAGCTATACTCATTGCAACAGATTTTTTATTAGCGGTTATTTTATCTCCTTGATATATATCAAAAATATCAATTTTTTCGATTAAGTTTATGTTATTTTTAATTTCTTTTATCATATTGCCGACAAGTATATCCTTGTCAACTACAACGGCTAAATCTCTAAACACAACAGGGTATTTAGATATAGGTTCGTATTTAAATTTTAAATTAATATATTTTTTCAAGATTGTTAAATTAAATTCTGCATAAAAAATTCTTTCTTTTTTTATTCCCAACTTTTCTAATAACTTCGGATGAACTTCTCCAAAATTTCCTATTACATCTTTTCCGATTGAAACTGTTGCAGATATTCCAGGATGAAATTTAAAATCATTTGATCTTGTCAGGTTATACTTTTTGACGTGTAAACTTTCAAATAAGTTTTCAACATATCCTTTTAAAGTGTAAAAATTATACCCGTCATTTTTGTCGTTCCAAATATTTTTGTCAGGTCTACCAGCGATAGCAATTCCTATTTTTATATCCTCTTTTGCCAGCTCGCCACTAGTTTTTTCAAAAGTTTTGGAAATCTCAAATATTTTTATATCATTTTCGTTTCTGCTCAAATTATCTTTAACATTACTTAGCAAACTAAAAATTAATTCTGGACGCATTATCGCCATATCTTCACTTAAAGGATTTTTAATTTCTATAATTTCTTCTTCATATCCAAAAATTTCTTTAGTGTAATTAGGTATAAAACTGTAATTTATAACTTCAACAAGTCCAGAATTTGCTAAAATATTCTTAGATATGTCAGTTATCCTAATGTTTTCATTTACAACTCCACTCTTAATATTTTCTGTCGGCATTTTTGCCTCTATATTTTCGAATCCATACATTCTGATTATTTCTTCATATATGTCGGATGTTTCTTTTAAATCTTCTCTAAAACTTGGTGGTTCAAGAAGCATATTATCAGTATCTATAGTTTTTATTTTAATATCTAAATTTGCAAGTATTAGTCCTATTTTATCGGCATCTATATCTTTTCCGGCAAACTTACTTAATTTTTCAATATTTAAAGGAATCTCTCTACTTTCATATTTTTCTACATATCTGTCTATAGTTTCAGAAAGTATTTCTCCGCCTGCAACTTCTTGTATAAGTGAAACTCCTCTATTCATAACTTCAAGAATATTTTCCCTGTCTATTCCTCTTTCGTTCCTGTAAGCTGAATCCGTAAATATTCCTAAATTTCTTGAAGTTTTTCTAATATTTTCAGGAGTGAAGTACGCCATTTCTAAAAATACATTTGTTGTATTTTCGTCTATTTCAGAATTTTGTCCACCTATTACTCCGGCTATTGCTAACGCTTTTTTAGAGTCTGCTATAACAAGTTCCCCATTTTCAAGCGTTCTTTCTACTCCATCAAGAGTAGTTATTTTTTCTCCTTTTACCGCCTCTCTTACACGTATAAATTTATCTTCTATTTTATCTAAATCAAATGCGTGTGTAGGCTGATTGTACTCAAACATTATAAAATTTGTAATGTCGACAACATTATTTATAGGTTTCAATCCCATGCTAATTATTCTCTCTTGTAGCCATCTAGGTGATGGACCAATTTTAACATTTTTTATTGCTCTACCAACGTATCTCTTGCATCTGTTTTTATCTTCTATTTCAACCTTTGCAACAGTATTTACTGACTCTATACTTTCTATCAAATTTATAATAGGATATTTTACCTTCCTGTTATAATAGGCTGCTATCTCCCTAGCTATTCCTATATAAGAAAGACAGTCAGGTCTGTTCGGTGTAATTTCCAATTCAAAAATAACATCATTTAGTCCCAAATAATCTTTATAAAGCATACCTATTGTTGCATCTTCAGGTAAAATGATTATACCTTGTGACTCGTCAGAAAGTCCTAATTCTTTTTCCGAACAAAGCATTCCACAAGATTCTACATCTCTTATTTTACTTTTTTTAATTTTAAAATTTCCAGGTAATTCTGCTCCAATTTTTGCAACCACAACCTTATCGTTTAATTTATGATTAGTTGCACCACATATTATTTGTAAGTTTTCTTCTTCTCCGACATTAACTTTTAAAAGTGTTAGTCTATCCGAGTTAGGATGCTTATCGTATTCCACAATTTGCCCTATTACGACATTATCTAAAGACTCTCCTTGAACTTCTATTTTTTCAACTTCTTGTCCTATCATAGTGAGAGCCCTTGACAGTTCGTGGATGTCTTCCTTTATATCAACATACTGCTTTAACCAGTTTAATGAAATTAACATTTATTCCCCCTGAATTATTTGAATTGTTTTAAAAATCTCATATCATTTTCAAAAAATGATCTTAAGTCATTTATTCCATGTCTTAACATAGTTATTCTTTCAATTCCAAGTCCAAAAGCAAAGCCGTTTACTTCTTCAGGATCGTATCCGACATATCTTAAAACTGTAGGATCTACCATTCCACATCCCATAATTTCTAACCAGCCGCTATCCTTACAAGATCTACATCCCTTTCCATTACATATAGTACATTCTACATCCATTTCTGCACTAGGTTCTGTAAAGGGAAAAAAGTGAGGCCTAAATCTTACTTTTTTATCTCCAAAAACTTTATGTACAAATTCTGTAAGTATTCCTTTTAAGTCAGCAAAAGAAATGTTTTTTCCAACCATTAACCCTTCCATTTGATGGAACATAGGCGTATGAGAAATGTCGTAATCCGGTCTGTATACTTTTCCGGGACATATCATTCTAAATGGAGCTTTATGTTCTAGCATGTATCTTACCTGAACTGGAGAAGTTTGTGTTCTAAGCAGGACATTGTCATTTATGTAAAAAGTATCAGTTACATCTCTTGATGGATGTGTTGCCGCTATATTCAGTGCGTCAAAATTGTATTCTACCCTTTCTATTTCTGGACCATCAACTATATCAAATCCCATTTCTGAAAAAACATTTTTTAAGTAATTCATAGTTTCTGTTATGGGATGAAGATTCCCGCTTCCACACTTTTCTCCGGGTAAACTTATATCTACAACTTCTCTTTTTAATCTCTCTTCCATTTCTTTTTCTTTAATTTCTACCAATCTTTTGTCTAGAGCTTCAGAAATAAAATTTTTCGTTTCGTTTATCATTTGACCCACGACTGGTCTTTCTTCTGATGAAAGATTTTTCATTTGTTTAGATATTTCAGTAAAAATTCCTTTTTTACCCATGTATTTAACTCTTACATTATCCAAATCCAATATAGTGTTAGTTTTATATATGATGTCTGAAATTTCTTCCCTAATCTTGATAATGTCTTCTTTCATTTTTCCTCCCAAATATTAAAATTGCATCGTATTAATTTCTACATCGTTATCATGTAGCATTACAATTCCGTATTTCCCGTCCATAGCCGCTCCAGGATTATAAAGTATAGGATGCCCTTCTTTTTTTTCCAAATATGTTCTGTGAGTGTGTCCAAAAATAGTTATATCACATTCTAAATCTAAAGATTTTTTTCTTAAACTATCATAGCTTGATTTTACTCCATAAAAATGTCCATGAGTTATAAAAAATTTTTTACCCTCTATTTCAATCAATATTTCATCTTCATGTGTTCTATCAAAAAAATCTCCGTTGCCATTAACTATAAAAAATTCTTTTTCTTTAAATAGATAAGAAAGTTCTTCTGCATCTCTACTATAATCTCCTGCAGAAATAACTATGTCGGGATTTTCTTTTTCTACCATTTTTAAAATCTTATCAAAATGACTATGTGAATCAGTTATAACTAAAATTTTTTTCACAACTATTCCTCTCTATTCTTCGTCTTCTTTTTGCTCTGGACTTATAAGAGTTACAGATGCAACTTTGTCTTCTTCTTTAAGTTTCATAACTTTAACTCCCTGAGATGCTCTACCTAATTTAGAAACTGACTTAACCGTAGTTCTTATTACAACTCCGCTAGTGCTTATACACATCAATTCTTCATCTCCTGTTGTTTCAAGAACTGATACAACACTACCAGTTTTATCTGAGTATTTTAAATTTTTCAGACCCTTTCCTCCTCTATTATATTGAGGATATTCATTCATAGGAGTTCTCTTTGCGTACCCATTTTCAGTTACAGTAAGTATATCTATTGTATGATTTTTAATTTGCATAGCCGATATAACTTCGTCATCTTCTCTAAGAGTGATAGCTTTTACTCCCATAGCAGTTCTTCCCATATTTCTCACTATATTTGTAGAAAATCTAGTGCAATATCCTTTTTTAGTTGCTATGAAAGTGTGTTCCTTTTCTTCATCTTCTATTATTCCTGCATAGATGATATCATCGTCTTCTCTTAATTTTAAAGCTATCATTCCTGCAGAATTTATTTTTGAGAAATTATTTAGAGAAGTTTTTTTGATGATACCCTTTTTAGTTAAGAAAATTAATCCTCTTTTTTCATCAAATTCTTTAACTACAACTATATCTCTTATTTTTTCTCCTTCAGAAATTTTTATGATATTATTTATAAGTTTTCCTCTTGATTGTTTAGACATATCAGGAATTTCGTATGCTCTAATAGAGAACACTTTTCCTTTGCTAGTAAAAATCATTATGTTGTCAAGAGTAGAGGCAACAAGAATTTTTTCAACTACGTCGTCATCTATTGTGCTAAGACTCGAAACTCCTCTTCCTCCTCTTCTTTGAGCCTTATATTTATTAGACTCCATTCTCTTTATATATCCTTTATCCGTAAAAGTTATAATCACTTCTTCATCTTTTATTAAATCTTCAGTGGATATTTCGTGTCTTTCGTCTTCTATTGTAGTTCTTCTTTTATCATCGTATTTTGTTTTAAGTTCTACAAGTTCTTCTTTCATTATAGTATAAATTTTTGATTCGTCCCCTAAAATTTCCTTGTATTCCTTTATCATTTTTTCCAGCTCGTTAAATTCGTTGTCAATTTTTTCTCTTTCAAGACCTGTCAATCTTTGAAATCTCATATCAAGTATAGCTTTAGCTTGAATTTCACTGAACATATATTTTTCCATTAAGGATTCTCTCGCAGTTGTAGCGTCACTACAAGATCTGATAAGCTCTATTATTCTATCTATATTAGTAAGAGCTATCTGATATCCTTTTAATATATGAGCCCTTTTTTCTGATTTATCTAATTCAAACTTTACTTTTCTTGTTATTACTTCAAATCTATGTTTTATATATTCATTTAGTATTTGTTTTAAATTCAAAACTCTTGGAACGTTATTAACAAGAGTTAGCATTATAACTCCGAAACTAGTTTGTAAATTAGTATATTTATATAGTTTGTTTAAAATTAAATCTGGAGATTCTCCCTTTTTAACTTCTACTACAACTCTAATTCCATCTCTATTAGATTCATCTCTTAAATCTGTTATACCACTTATTTTTTTATTTTTTACAAGCTCGGCTATTTTTTCTATTAAAACCGACTTATTCAATTGATACGGAATTTCACTTATAATTATATTGGACTTTCCAGAGTTTTGTTCTTCTATATCAATTTTCGCTCTAATTTTTATTTTTCCTCTACCAGTTTCGTACGCCTCTCTTATCCCTTCTCTTCCATCTATAATTGCTCCGGTAGGAAAATCTGGTCCCTTTATGTATTCCATAAGTCCTTTAACGTCTATATCTGGATTGTCTATAAGTGCAAGCGTACCGTCTACTATTTCTCCCAAATTATGAGGCGGTATGTTGGTTGCCATACCAACAGCTATCCCAGTAGATCCATTAAGTAGTAAATTTGGTAGTTTTGCAGGCAGTACTACTGGTTCATCCAATGAATCATCAAAGTTCTTTCTGTAATCTATAGTATTTTTATCTATATCACAAAGTAATTCATCTGTAATTTTTGAAAGTCTGGCCTCAGTGTAACGCATCGCTGCAGCAGAATCTCCGTCTATAGATCCAAAGTTACCGTGACCATCAACAAGTAGATATCTGTAGTTAAAATCTTGTGCCATTCTTACCATAGTTCCATATACGGCAGAATCTCCGTGTGGATGGTATTTACCTAGAACTTCTCCGACTATTCTTGCCGATTTCTTAAAAGGTTTATCACTTGTCATGCCCATTTCGTTCATAGCGAATAGTATTCTTCTATGAACAGGTTTAAGACCATCTCTAACATCTGGAAGTGCTCTACTTACAATTACACTCATAGAGTAATCCAGATACGATTCTTTTAGTTCTTCTTCTATATATCTATTATTAATATTTGACATTATTACTCCTTAAAAATCTATGCTCCTATATATCTATATTTTTTACATATTCCGCATGTTCTTCTATAAATTCTCTACGAGGCTCTATCTTATCTCCCATCAATTTATCGAAAAGTTTATCAGCCTCCATAGCACTGTCTATAGAAACTTTTAATAGGGTTCTAGATTCTGGATTCATTGTTGTTTCCCATAGCTGTTCCGGATTCATTTCTCCAAGTCCTTTATATCTTTGTATAGTATATTTTTTATCTTCATTAGAATCTAAAATTTCTTTTAATTGCATATCCGAATATGCATATCTGATCACTTTTCCGTAAGACACTTTATAAAGTGGAGGTTGTGCTATATATATGTGCCCATTCTCTATTAATTCTACTAAATGTCTGTACAAGAAAGTTAAAATAAGAGTCCTGATATGTGCACCGTCGACATCGGCATCCGTCATAATAATAATTTTACCGTATCTTAATTTTTCAAGATCAAAAGTATCTCCAACACTGGTTCCAAAAGCAGTTATCATCGATCTTATTTCTGAACTTTCTAAGGACTTATGAAGACCGGCCTTTTCAACATTTAAAATTTTTCCTCTAAGTGGTAGTATCGCTTGATTATATCTTTCTCTTCCTTGCTTTGCAGATCCTCCAGCAGAATCTCCTTCGACTATAAAAAGTTCGCATTCTTCAGGATTTTTTGAAGAGCAATCAGCAAGTTTACCAGGTAGAGATCCGACTTCTAAAGCGGACTTTCTAAGTACGGCTTCTCTAGCTTTTTGAGCCGCTTCCCTAGCTTTTTTAGAGTTTAGGATTTTCTCGACAATTTTTTTAGTTTCTGAAGGGTTATCTTCTAAAAATATTTTCAACTTGTCAGACATAACTGAATTCACTATTCCAGAAACTTCAGAATTTCCAAGTTTAGTTTTAGTTTGTCCTTCAAATTGTGGTTGTGGAACTTTAACTGAAACTATCGCAGTAATTCCCTCTCTTATATCGTTACCAGTCAATCTTCCATCCTTTTCTTTTAGTAAATTTTGTGCTTTCGCCACATCATTTATAACCTTAGTAAGAGATGTTCTAAATCCCTGAACGTGGGTTCCTCCCTCATGTGTATTTATATTATTTACGTAAGAATAAATCACTTCATTTTGACTAGTAGTATATGTAAATGTAACTTCAACAGCAACTCCTTCTTTTGCTCCAGAAGTTGTGAAGAAATCGCTCATAATTTTTGTACTATCTTTAGTAATGTCAGATATAAAATCTTTTATTCCTCCTTCGAAATAAAAAACTTCTTTTCTTCCTGGATCTTTTCTATCGTCTATGATACTTATAGTAAGTCCGTTATTAAGATATGCAAGTTCTTTTAATCTACTTGATAGAACAGAATATTCGTAAACTAGACTTTCAAATATTAAATGATCCGGTTTAAATCTAACGGTCGTTCCAGTTTCGTTAGTCTCTCCTATCACTTTAACATCTTCAAGTGGTTTCCCTCTTTCATATTTTTGATAAAATGTTTGTCCGTTTCTGTTAACCGTAACTTCTAGCCATTCAGATAGGGCGTTTACTACCGATATACCAACTCCGTGCAATCCTCCCGAAATGGCATAATTATCGTTTTCAAATTTTCCACCTGCGTGCAAAACTGTCAAAACTATTTCAAGTGCAGATTTATTATATTTTTCGTGTATATCCGTAGGTATTCCTCTTCCATTGTCAACAACTTCTATAATGTTATCCGGCAATATTTTTACAACTATGTTATTACAAAACCCGGCCAAAGCTTCGTCGACAGAGTTATCAACAACTTCCCAAACTAAATGATGTAATCCTCTTGAGGAAGTAGTACCTATATACATTCCCGGTCTTTTTCTAACGGCCTCCAGACCTTCTAGTACGGTTATGTTCTCCGCTTTATAATCACTCATTTTATCCTCCATAAGACATATCCACGCTAAATACCAAGTCCTCCATTTCTAAAGAACAGATTTCACATATTCTACGCAAGATATTTTTTTTATCTAAATTGATATGATGTTTTACACCAGAATTTTCTGCTTGAATAAATATTTTTTTATCTCTTACATATAAAATTTTAACTTCTTTTGCTATAAACTCATCTCCTATAATCTCTTTCCAATTCATATTCAAGTATGCCTGCTGCATTTTAAAGTCGGTTTGTTTTTTTTCTTCTATAAAATCTTTCATACTTAAAACATTATTGCTCACTTAATATATCACCGCCATCAACAAAAAAAGAAAAGCAGTCCTCTTCTATTTTATCGGTCGAACTAATAATAACTTGTATTCGTTTCTTCTTAAGAAATTCTATAACAGATTTTCTTCTATATTTATCAAAATAAGAAGTTATATCATCTATAAGTACAACCGGATACTCTCTTTTATTTTTCTTTACCATTTCCAATTCAGCAAGTTTTAAAGAAAAAATTATAGATTTTTTTTCGCCCTGAGATGCAGATACATTAGCGTCCTTATCGTCGAGCAAAAAAGTGTAGTCATCCTTCTGTGGTCCAACGAGTGAGTATCCATATTTTAATTCCGTGTTTATGTTGTCAGCTATATTTTTATAGATGGCATTTTTTATTTCTTGTACATCTAGTTTGTCAATATTTTCTATCGATTTATAAACTATTTTTAGTTCCTGCTGTTTTTCAAAAAGTTCGTTGTACAACTTACACAAAATACAATTCATCTCTTTTACATACTGCATTCTGCTATACATAATTTTTGCAGCATATTCAACAAAATTTTCAGTATATATTTTATATTCAGCGTTATTTATATTCTTTTCCTTCAGAAATTTATTTCTGATTTTCAGTAGTTTATTAAATGTTTTGAGATTTGAAAAGTATAGCCTGTCCGACTGAGATATTTCTATGTCGAAAAAGTTACGTCTATTTTTTGGAGATCCATTTATAATTATTATATCTTCCGGTACATAGACGATGATATTTATCTGTCCAAAAAAATCACTGTGAGCCTTTTTCTTGCCATTCATCAAAAAAGTCTTTTGATGGCTCTGATTAATTCCGTATTTTACGGTTAAAGAATTTGCTCCGAGTTCATTTTCAAATTCTAGATGAGTTCCAAATTTACTTTTATTATACTTCATCATTTCAACAACTTTTTTAGTCCTGAAGCTAATCCCCATAGAACCAAAATAAATTGCTTCTAGCAGAGAAGTTTTGCCCTGTGCATTCTTCCCATAAAATAAATTGATATTTTCTCCGAAAATAATTTTTTTGTCATGTAAATTTCTAAAATTTAAAAAATTGAGACTGTGTATCTTCATATACCACCTCTATTCTATGGTATAGTTCAAATCAAATACTGTAACCTTGTCCCCAATATATAATTTTTTTCCTCTTCTCGTTTCGATTTCAGAATTTACTTTTACATCTCCATTCAAAATAATATCCTTAGCGTGAGATCCGTTTTCTGCAATTCCAACCCATTTTAGAAATTGATCCAACTTTATAAATTCTGTTGTTATTTTTATTTTTTCCACAACAAACACTTCCCGATAATTTTATATGCATTAATGTCCATTTGATATTATAACACATTTTTA
>JAEWEF010000090.1 GCA_023389595.1 Fusobacteriota bacterium | reverse complement strand
CGTAAGTATAATAGTTTATGTGCTCGAGAGAGCAAAGCCCTCAAATGAGAGGCATAGAGATATTCCTCAATAGCTCAGTCGGTAGAGCATGCGGCTGTTAACCGCAGTGTCAATGGTTCGAGTCCATTAGGAAGCGCCATTTAGATCCAAAGAGACCAAAAGGTCTCTTTTTTTACTTTGAAATATAAATTTTTGAGATTATTTTTTTAATATTTTATGTATGTTTTAAAATTTTGATTTTTTCTAAAATTATGATATAATAACAAAGATTATTTATAAAATATTATAAAAGTTAGGAGGTTGTGATAAGGAATATCACTAAATTTTATGAAAAAAATATTTTTAGCCTTATTCTTTGTGTTAATTTCTGTATTTAGTTTTTCTAGTGAAATTGACCAAGATAATACTAAAGTAGAAATAAGTCAAGTTAAGGACTTTGATAAAATAAAAGGAAAAACAAAAAAAGAAATTTTTATATCTGTTTTGGTACCCATCATAAATGAATTTAAAAATGAAATAGAAAAAGATAGATCTTTGGTTGAAGAACTTTCTAAAAAAGCAGAATTAAATGATGAAGATAATGAATTTCTTGAAAAAAAATATACATCATATAAAGTGAGTAGTAAAAGTATAAAAGAGTTGTTATCTAAGATGGTTGTACCACCAACTTCTTTAATACTTGCACAGGCTTCGTTGGAAAGTGGATGGGGAACATCAAAATTGGCAAAGGAAGGAAATAATTTATTTGGTATAAGATCTACTTTAAAGGATCCAACAAGAGCGGTTCAAACTGGGAAAAATAGTTTTTATAAAAAATATAGTCGTATTAGTGATTCTGTAGCCGACTATATAATGACTCTTTGTAGACATAAGAGTTATGAAAAACTTAGAGTGGGAATATCTAAAGGAGAGGATTCTTTGTCTTTGACGAATCATCTTGCAAACTACTCTGAAGCTAAACAAGTTTATGCTAAAAGGTTAACTAATATGATAAAAGGGAATTCTTTTCAACAGTACGACTAAAACTAAAACACAAAAAGTATTTTGATAAATTATTTTATTTCATCAAAATATTTTATTGTAAAAAAATATTCTAAAAAATTTATAACATTTTTAAAAATATATTGACAAAATATTTTTTATAATATATAATGACCTCAGTAGAAATGAAAAAACTATAATTTTTAAGGAGGACATTATGTACGTAATAGACAAAGAAGCTTGTATTGGTTGTGGAGCATGCGAACCAGTTTGCCCAGTATCTGCAATATCTGCTGATGATGATGGAAAATATGAAATATCTGATGCTTGTATAGATTGTGGAGCTTGTGCAGCAGGATGCCCAACTTCAGCTATAGCTGGATAATTATTATAAAAATTAAATGCAGGATTATTCCTGCATTTTTTTTATTTTTATAAACATAAATATTAATAAATATAAATAAATATGATATAATAGAAAAGTTGTAAAAATATTTTAAGAGGATTTTTTTAAATGAAAAAGCTAAATCAATTATTAGAAGATACTTACAAAATAAATATAGAAAAAGAAATAAAAAAAGTTTCTATGAATAGCAAAGATGTAGAAGAAAATACCTTGTTTTTTGCTATAAATAATGGAAATTTATATATAGAAGAAGCTATTCAATCTGGAGCTATACTCGTTGTTGCTGATAATGTTGAAGAACCTATTTATGAAAAATATAAAAACAAAATAATAATTGTGGACGATACGATAAAAGAAATGCAAAATTTGGCTAAAAAATATCGTAATATTCTTGATATAACAGTAATAGCTATAACTGGAAGCAACGGAAAAACTTCTACGAAAGATATTTTATATTCTATAATTTCTACTAAATATCCAACAAAAAAAACTGAGGGAAATTATAATAATCATATAGGATTGCCATTTACAATTTTAAATTTAGACGACGATGATAAGTTTTCAATACTTGAAATGGGAATGAGTTCTTTTGGAGAAATCGATTTACTTGGAAATATATCGCAGCCTGATTATGCTATAATAACTAACATAGGAGAATCTCACTTAGAAACTTTAAAAACAAAGGAGAATATTTTTAAGGCAAAAACCGAAATTTTAAAATATGTTGATATTGAGAATGTTTTCGTTTGTGGTGATGATGAAATGCTTTCTAGGACGAAAGCTAACAAGGTTGGATTTAAATTAGAAAACGATTATTTAATTAAAGATTTTGAAATAGTAGGGGATAAAAAAATATTTTTTAAACTAAACAATAAAAAATTTGAGTCAAACTTATTAGGAAAACACAGTGCAGTTAATATTTCTCTATGTATAGCACTGGCTGAAAAAATTGGCATTAGTTATGATGATGTATTAGATGCAATTTCTAATATAAAAGTTACTAAAATGAGATTTGAAATAGAAAAAATTGGTAACGATATATACATAAATGACGCTTATAATGCCAGTCCAACTTCTATGAAGGCTGCAATAGAAACTTTTGCTAATATGTACAATGACAAGTTTAAAGTTTTAATTTTGGGAGATATGTTAGAGTTAGGAGAGCATTCTGAAAAATTTCATGAAGATATAGTAGAATTAGCCACAAAAAATAAAAATAATCTGATAATACTTTATGGAAACATAATGAAAAAAATACATAAAGATATGGATTGCTCAGAAAAAATTAAGTTTTTTGATGATAAATATGAGATATTAAAATTTTTGGAAAATATAGATAAGAGTAAGGCAATACTTATAAAAGCTTCCAACGGAACGAAACTATTTGAATTAGTTAGTATTGCAAAGGGGGAGAAGAAATAAATGTTATATCTTTTAGCCGAGAATTTTATCAGATTGGAATTTTTAAAGTCAATTTATTTAAGAGGATTTTTAGCATTTGTTATATCCTTTTTAATAGTACTTTTATCTGGAAATAAATTTATAAATTATTTAAAAATAAAAAAATTTGGTGAAAATATCAGAAATGAAGGACCGGAAACTCATAAAACTAAAAAAGGAACGCCAACTATGGGAGGGGTTCTTATAGTTTTTTCAATACTGATAACTTCATTAATTTCAACTAATATTTTTAGTAAGTACATAGTTATAGTTTTCATATCAACTATACTTTTTGCAGCTATAGGATTTGTTGACGACTACAAAAAATTTAAAGTGAGTAAGAAGGGTTTGTCCGGAAAGAAAAAATTAATGGGACAGGGAATTATATCTTTTATAGTTTGGTTTTTTGTTTATAAATTTGGTATGACTGGAAATTATAGAATAGATATGGCACTTGTAAATCCTATAAACGGAAGCTGGTTTTATATAGGATATTTTTTAATGTTTATTTTTATTCTTTTAATAATAATGGCTTCTTCAAATTCTGTAAATATCACTGACGGATTAGATGGACTAGCAATTATGCCTATGGTGATATGTTCAGCAGTTTTAGCTACCATAGCATATTTTTCTGGACATATAGAAATTAGCTCTCACTTGAAATTGTTTTACATACCAGGAATATCAGAAATAGGAATATTTTTATGTAGTGTAGCCGGATCTGGATTAGCTTTTCTTTGGTATAATTTTTATCCTGCTCAAATATTTATGGGTGATACCGGATCCCTAACTCTTGGTGGTATACTTGGAGTGTGTTCTATATTACTGAAGCAGGAATTTATTTTGCCGATAATAGGATTTGTTTTCGTTATTGAGGCAGCCTCTGTTATATTCCAAGTTTTATATTTCAAAAAGACAGGGAAAAGAATATTTAAGATGGCTCCTCTACATCATCATTATGAATTGAGCGGTTTGATGGAAACAAAAATAACAGTAAGATTTTGGATAACATCATTAATATTTGGTATTTTAGCTTTAGGAATTATAAGGATGAGAGGTTTTATATAATGAAAAAAGCAATAGTTTTTGGAGATGGAATAAGTGGAAAAGGGGCGACGCTTTTATTAAAAGAATTGGGATATAATGTACTTTTAGTTGACGATAAAACTGCTATGAAATCTACGGACGCGATAAAAGAAATTGAAGGAACAGATTTGTTTGTTAAAAGTCCTGGCATACCTTATACTGAACTTGTGAAAGAAGCTTTTAGAAAAAATGTAGAAGTTATAGATGAGATAGAATTAGCGTATAGATATTTGAAAAAAAATAATTTGAAAGCAAAAATAGTAACTATAACTGGTACTAATGGAAAGAGTACTACTACAGCTAAAATTGCAGAATTAATTTGTGATGCTGGATATAAAGCAATAGCCTGTGGTAATATTGGAAAATCTATGGCGGAAACTATATATGAAAATCAGAATATTGATTATTTAGTTTTGGAGGCTAGCTCTTTTCAGTTAGAAAATATAAAGGAATTTACACCTTATATATCAATGATAATAAATTTGGGCCCTGACCATATAGAGAGATATAATTCTTTTGATGAGTATTATGATACAAAATTTAATATATGTAAAAATTGCGATAAAAAATCTTATTTTATAGAAAATATTGATGATGAAAATATAGTTAAGAGAGAAAATTTAATTCCTTGTAAAAAAATATCTTTATCTAAAAATAAAATGGCAGATATTCATATAAATGAGAACAATATAGTTTTCAGAAACGAAAAAATAATAAATATAGATGAGCTTGCATTAAAAGGAAGACATAATCTTGAGAATTGTATGTTTATGATTGCAACAGCTAAATTGATAGGAATAGATAATAATGTTATAGCTAACTTTTTAAAAAACGCAAAACCTTTGGAGCATAGAACGGAAAATTTTTATAATTGGGGAAAAGTGAAATTTATTAACGATTCTAAGGCTACTAATGTAGATTCAGCTAATGTTGCTATAGATTCTTATCCTGGTTGTACACTAATCTGTGGTGGTTACGATAAAAAGGTGGACCTATTACCTCTTGTTAACAATATAATAAAAAATGTAAAAGAGGTCTATCTTATAGGGACTATTGCAGATCAATTAAACAATTTATTGATAGAAAACGGATTTGACAAAAATCATATATATCTATGTAGAGATGTAGAAACTACATTAAAAAATATAAAAAATAGACTGACTGAGAATGAAGAGAGAATTATATTGTTTTCTCCAGCAACTTCCAGTTACGATCAATTTAAATCTTTTGAACACAGGGGCAAAGTTTTTAAAAAACTAGTTTTAGAAATTTTTGGTGGGTGATTTTTTGAAAAAGGTAATAATTACAACTGGAGGTACTGGAGGACATATATATCCAGCTTTAGCAGTTGCAGAAGAACTTAAAAAAAATGATGTAGATGTATTATTTGTTGGAAGTAAATCAAGAATGGAAAGTAAAATGGTTCCTGAAAATGATTTGAGATTTATAGGGTTGGATATAAATCCTCCAAAAAATTTTAGTACGGCTATAAAGTTTTTAAAATCTATAAAGGAAGCATTTAATATAGTCAAAAGAGAAAAACCGGATGCAGTTATAGGTTTTGGAAATTATATATCTGTTCCAATAATTTTAGCTAGTGTACTTCTTAGAAAAAAAGTTTATTTACAAGAACAAAATGTAAATTTAGGTCTTGCTAATAAACTATTTTATAATTTTGCTAAAAAAACTTTTTTGGCTTTTGAAAAAACTTATGATGACATGCCTATGAAAAATCAAAAAAAGTTTAAGGTAACAGGGAATCCTCTGCGAAAAGATGTGTATAATATAAATTCTTTTGAAGAAAAAAGAAATATGAAAATAGAAAACGGTGAAAAGGTTATATTGATAACTGGTGGAAGTCTTGGAGCACAAGAAATAAACGATGAAGTGATAAAGCAATGGGACAAATTTTACGAAAACAAAAAAATTAGAGTTTATTGGGCTACAGGAAAAGAAAACTATGAAAATATAATATCTAAAATTGACAAAAAGAAGGAAAATGATGTAATACAACCGTATTTTGATAATATTTTAAACATAATGTGTATAGCTGATTTAGTTATTTGTAGGGCTGGAGCCTTAACAATTTCTGAAATTATTGAATTGGAAAAACCAGCTATTATAATTCCGTATAGTTCAGTTAAAGTTGGACAACAAGAAAACGCAAAAATATTATCAGAAAGAGAAGCGGCACTAGTTTATAATAGTGGAAGTGTTAAGCAGGCTATAGAGGAAGCTTTAGTCTTGATAAGAAACGACGAAATATTAAGAAGTATGAAAATCAAAGTTAGATCTTTGAAGAAAAATAATGCATCCAAAGAAATAGTAAGCAACATTGATATTTGGGGGAATTAATGGAAAAAATTTATTTTATAGGAATAAATGGTATAGGGATGAGTGGGCTTGCAAAAATAATGAGTGTAAAAGGGTACAAAGTTAAAGGGGCGGATATTTGCACGAATTATGTTACGGAAGAGTTATTAAAAATGGGTATAGAAGTTTTTAATAATCACGATGCTGAAAATGTCAAAGATGTAGATTTTGTAATAGCATCTTCAGCAATAAAAGAAACTAACGCCGAATACGACTATGCGGTAAAAAACAATATAAAAATATTAAAAAGAGGAGAGCTGCTTGCTAAACTTTTAAATGAGTCTAATGGTATAGCTATTGCAGGAACTCACGGTAAAACTACAACTACATCTTTAATGTCTATGCTTTTGATAGAAAAAGATCCGACTATAGTTGTAGGAGGAATTTTGCCTATAATAGGATCTAATTCTAAAGTTGGTTATGGTGATTATTTTATAGCAGAAGCTGACGAAAGTGATAATTCATTCCTGTATATGAAACCAAAATATTCTATAATAACAAATATAGATAGAGATCACATAGAAGTACATGGAAATATAGATAACATAAAAAAATCTTTTTTAAAATTTATAGAGAATACAGAAAAAGAAGTACTAGTTTGCTTGGATTGCAATAATATAAAAAGTATTTTAGATAAAGTTGATAGAAATAAAATAACAACTTATGGCATAGATAGCAAGAATGCAGATGTTGTAGCAGAAAACATAGAAGTTATTGATAAAAAAACTTTTTTTGATGTTTATATAGGGGGGAAAAATAGAGGTAGATACTTTATAAATATACCTGGAAAGCATAATATTTTGAACTCTTTACCCACTATATATTTAGCACTAAAATTTGGAATAACTGAAGAAAAAATATATGAATTATTATCTCAGTTTAAAGGATCAAAAAGAAGATACGATATACTTTTTGAAGGATACCCTTGCGATAACAAAAAAATTAATATTAAAATAATAGATGATTACGCTCATCATCCTACAGAAATAAAAGCAACTTTAAATGCTGCTAAATCTATAGAAAATTCAAGAATAGTAGCTATATTTCAACCACACAGATACAGCAGAATAAATTTTTTACTAGATGAATTTGAAGGTTGTTTTGACGTTGCAGATAAACTTTTGATGTTACCAATATATGAAGCCGGAGAAGAAAATATTTACAATATAGACGTAGATAAATTATTGTCAAAAATAGAGCATAAAAATTTTGAAGTTATGAGTAATGAAAAAGATATAAGGAAATATATAATAAGAGCAAAAAAAGATACGGTATTTATATTTATGGGAGCTGGTAATATTTCTACATATGCGCATAATATAGTGGATACTTTTATCGAAGAATAAAATGTGAGGTAGGCATGAAAATTTTTGAAAATACTTCTATAAAAAATTACTCTAACATGAAAGTTGGAGGCATTGCAAAAAGATTAATATTAGTTGAAAATAAAGAAGAATTTATAGATTTATATAAAAAATATAGAGATATTTTTATACTTGGTAACGGTACAAATGTTATGTTTGGTGACGGTTTTATTGACAGAACAATAGTTTGCACTAAAAAAATTAATAAAATTTCTTTAGATGGAGATTTATTAAAGGTTGAAGCAGGAGCCACAGTAAAAGATTTAATGGAAGCTATGAAGAATTATGACTTTACTGGACTTGAAAAACTTGCAGGTATACCTGGAACTATAGGTGGGTTAATATACATGAATGGTGGTGC
Organism: Fusobacteriota bacterium; assembly: GCA_023389595.1. Lineage (GTDB taxonomy): Bacteria > Fusobacteriota > Fusobacteriia > Fusobacteriales > Fusobacteriaceae > Fusobacterium. The sequence continues at coordinate 18,258 of JAEWEF010000090.1, read as the reverse complement.
TTTCGGCAGTGAAATTTTTGACAATATTCACAGTGTTGAAGTATTAGATGAAAATTTAAATGTAGTTGAAATAAAAAAAGAAAATATAAATTTCGGGTACAGGTATACAGAATTTCAAGAAAAGAAATGTATAATAATAAGTGTAAAATTTTTATTTGATAAGGGATTTAAAGAAGAGACTGTTAAAGAAATAAGAAAAGAAAGAGAAAAGAGACATCCTTTAGATAAACCAAGTTTAGGAAGTACATTTAAAAATCCTGAAGGAGATTTTGCTGCAAGATTGATATCTGAATGTGGATTGAAAGGGTATACCGTAGGCGGAGCACAAATTTCTGAAAAACATCCTAATTTTATTTTAAATATTGGCAATGGAACTTGTGAAGATATAGAAAATATTGTTGAAATTGTTAAAGAAAAAGTAGTTGAAAAATTTAATATAAAACTTGAAGAGGAAATCATAGTAATAAAATAGGGAGGAAGAATAATGAAAATAGCTGTAATAATGGGAGGAACTTCTTCTGAGAGAGAAGTATCACTTTCAAGCGGTAAAGCTGTATTAAACAGTTTATTAAGACAAGGCTATGATGCCTATGCCATAGATATAACTAAAGAAAACGAAGTTTCAGCATTTATCGATAATAATTTCGACTTAGCTTTTATGGCCTTACACGGAGGAAATGGAGAAAATGGAAAGATACAGGCCTTATTAGATTTGCTTGGTAAAAAATACACAGGATCAGGAGCGTTTGCTTGTTCTGTTTCTTTTAATAAAAAAATAACTAAGCTTATTGCTGAAAAAATTGGAATAAGAACAATTAAACAGTATGAAAGCATAGACGATATTGATAAATATCCAGTTGTTATTAAACCGAATCAGGAAGGATCTAGTGTTGGTGTTCATATTTGCAAAAATTATGAAGAAGCCTTTAAAGCTGTTAAAGAATTAAAAGATGATTATATAATAGAAGATTTTATCGAAGGGGAGGAACTTACTGTTGGTGTTCTTGATGGAGAGCCTATGGGAGTTATAAAAATAAAACCAGTCTCTTCTCGAATATACGACTATACTTCTAAATACAGTAACGGAGGATCAATTCACGAGTGTCCTGCTCAAATAGATAAAAAAAATTATGATGAAGCTATGGAGTTTGCTAAAAAAATACACATACATCTTGGAATGAGTGGTTTATCTAGAAGTGACTTTCTACTAAAGGATGGCAAAGTATACTTTTTAGAAGTTAATTCAACACCGGGAATGACAGAAACAAGTTTAGTTCCAGATTTGATAAGAATGAATGGAAAAGATTTTGATTATTTTACTAAAATGATGGTTGAAAAGTTTTCGTAAAATTAGAGGGACTTATGATTACTAGATTAGTTTTTTTATTTGGTATAGTTTTTTATTTGATTTTTAATGTAAATGAAAAATTTCTAAATTTGGATTACTTTAAAATAAAAAAAATAAATGTTAGTGGAAACGCAAAAATATTTAATGAGGAATTGACATTATTTACAAAAAAGATATATAATAAAAATAAGTATAAAATTGATTTTAATAAAATAGAAAAAGAATTGAATAAAGATTTAAGAATAGAAAAGGCTCTTATTTTAGACGAAGGTGTAAATGAAATAACAGTTTTAGTTAATGAAAGAAAGCCTAGTTTTTATGTTGCAATAAATAATAAAATTTATCTTATGGATAAAAATGGGAATATTTTTGGTTATTATAAAGAAAGTAACAAAGAAGGGCTGCCAATATTAGTTCTTGGTGACAAAAATAATAATGAGAAAATACTCGATTTATTATCTATATTAGAAGAAACAACTCTGAAAAATATTGTGTCTCAGCTATATTTTGTTGACGATAACAAAATAGAAATGTACTTATCGGATGGAACAAAAATTATAACTAATAACGATGTAACTAAAGATAAATACGATGTGGTAGAAGTTCTCTATTCTTCCTTATCAAGTGAAAAAAAAATAGAATACATAGATTTAAGATTTGAAAATTATATTATAAAATACTTGGGAGAAAATCAATGAATGAAAGGGTTATAAAAGTAGTTTTTGACATAGGAAACAAAAGGATAAAAGGTCTAGTTGGGGCTCATTCTCCTCAGTGTGATAGAATGGAAGTATTGTCTTATGCAGAAACAGAGAGTAGTGGAATTAAACGTTCAAGTGTGTACGATGTTGAGTCATTATCAAATAGCATAAAAACTGTTCTCGATGAATTAAGAGATGATACAGGGCTTGAAATTAATTCTGTTTCTATTTCTGTTGGAGGACATAACATAAAATCCTCAACAGTTTTTAATCAAATTGAATTTGAAGAAAAGACAATAACGAAAGAAGACTTGGAACGTTTTTTTAAGCAGGCTGCCGAAAAAGTTTTTGAAGATGAAGGACATAACAAATACAGAATATTATACAAAGAAACTTACAATATGAAAGTAAACAATGGTAACATAATTAAGGATCCTATTGGTAAACAAGGGAAATCTTTGCAGGCAAATGTTCATATTGTATATATAGATGAAGCGGAAGTAGAGCAATATGTTGAAGCTATAAATATGCTTGGAGTAGAAGTTAGTGGCATATACTTGAAACCTTATATGGCAAATATGGGAACTCTTAATGGTAAAAATACACAATTAGGTGTAGTACTTGTAGATATAGGATATGAATCTACAGATGTAATATTAATTAAAAACTCTAAAGCTATATATGTTAAGTCTATACCAGTAGGTGAATATCATTTCATTTCTGACTTGCATCATATGCTTAACACTTCTATGGAACTTGCCAAAGGTATATTTGAAGAATACAAAAAGAATTATGTATACGGCACACATGGAACGGATTCAAAAAAAATTAGATATGAAAATTTGAGCGCTTCTGTAGAAACTATAAATAAAATTATAAAGATGAGAACACAGGATATAAGTAATTTTGTTAATGAATCTATAAACGATTCTGGATTTACTGGAATATTAAATGAGCTTGTTTTTACTGGTGGTGGAGTGTATGTTCCTGGTATAGTAGAAATTATTTCTAAAGACTGTGGATACTCAGCAAAAAAACAACCTACTATACAAATTAAAGGACTTAAAGAAGTAAATAGTAATATGTCCGTAGTTGTAGGAAACTTCATTTATGAAACTTATAAGGATTATCTAGAATTTGAGGAAAAAAATAAACTGAAAACTATGAATTCTTATGAAGATAGAATACAAGAGTTAGATGAAGATGATGATGAAGATGAAGAAACTGAATCAGGATTTTCAAAATTAATTAATTTTTTAAAGAATTTCTTTTAAAATCAATATAGTAAAATAATATCAATCGAGGGGGAAACCTATGGGAATGTCAAGTGTAGTCAAGATAAAAGTAATAGGAGTTGGAGGAGCAGGTGGAAATGCTATAAATGATATGATTTACGCTGGAGTAGATGGAGTTGAGTATATAGCAGCCAACACTGATAAGCAAGATTTGGAAAAATCTCTTGCTGATAGAAAATTGCAAATAGGAGAGGAATTAACGAAAGGACAAGGAGCAGGTGCCGATCCTAGTATAGGAGAAAAGGCAGCTGAAGAAGATATAGAAAAAATAAGAGCTTTGTTAGAAGATACTGACATGGTATTTATAACAGCTGGAATGGGTGGAGGAACTGGAACAGGAGCTGCACCTGTTATAGCTAGAGTTGCGAAAGAAATGGGTATATTAACTGTTGCTGTAGTTACTAAACCTTTTGATTTTGAAGGAAAGAAAAGAAAAAATAATACCGAGATAGGTATACCTAAATTAAAAGCTTGTGTGGATAGTTTAGTTGTTATACCTAACGATAAATTATTCCAATTACCTGATAAAAATATAACAGTTATGAATGCTTTTAAAGAGGCTAACCATATATTAAAAATTGGTATAAAAGGAGTTGCTCACCTTATACTAAAAAGTGGATACATCAACTTAGACTTTGCTGATATAAAAACAACTATACAAGATTCTGGTATAGCAGTTTTAGGTTTTGGAGAAGGAGAAGGAGAAAACAGAGCTATGAAAGCTGTAGAGCAAACACTTCAATCTCCATTGCTTGAAAATTCAGTTAAAGGAGCTACAAAACTTCTTATAAGTATAGTTGCGTCTCCAGGATTTGAGTTGGCAGAAGTTAGTAAGATAGCAGAAGAAATTAAAAATACTGCTGAAGAAGAAGTAGAACCAGAAATTATCTATGGTATGATTATAGATCCTGAAATGGGTGATAAGGTTCAAGTTACTTTAATAGCATCTCATTTTAATGACAATCTTGAAAAAAATGAACCATATTTAAATGTTGAACCTAAAAAACAAGAAGAAGTTAAAAATAAAGAAAAAGAAAAAAGTAAAACAGAAGATTCTTTAGAACTTCCACCTTGGTTAAGAAATAAATAGAAAAATAATTTTAAATCAACAGCATATTTATAAAAAACACTTGATAAAAAAGATATATTATGTTAGAATAAAAAACGCCCTGCTCAAAAATTTATTTTTTGGGCAAAATACCAAAGGGAGGAGGAAAAACGATGAAGAAATACGAAATTATGTACATCATCAACCCAACAGTTTTAGAAGAGGGAAGAGAAGCTTTAATAGCTAATGTTAATACTTTATTAACATCAAATGGAGCTAACATTCTAAAAACTGAAAAATGGGGAGAAAGAAAGCTTGCTTATCCTATAGATAAGAAAAAGTCAGGTTTCTATGTATTAACTACTTTTGAGATTGACGGAACAAAGTTAGTGGAAGTAGAATCTAAATTAAACATTACAGAAAATGTAATGAGATACATTGTTGTAAAACTTAGCTAATATTGTTTGATTAAATTATTCGTTAATTCTCAAAAAGGAGGTAAATATCAATGGCAGAATTTAGAAGAAGAAGAGCCAAATTAAGAGTTAAAGCTGAAGAAATTGATTATAAAAATGTTGATCTTTTGAAAAGATTTGTTTCTGACAAAGGTAAAATTAATCCATCAAGATTAACAGGAGCAAATTCAAAACTTCAAAGAAAAATAGCTAGAGCTATTAAAAGGGCTAGAAATATAGCTTTAATTCCTTATACAAGAATAGAAAAATAAAAGACTGAAACTTCACTTATACTAGTGAAGTTTTTTTATTTTTTAAAAAAATATTTGTCATAAAGAGATAAGAAACGAATGGGAAATAGCGGCTCTTCTCACTACAGCGATATAGAAAAACAAAATATAAAGCAGATAAAAAGAAAAAAAATAAAAAAATATTTGACAAAAAAAAATAAAAGTTGTATAAAATTATTAGCCACTAAAATAAGAGAGTGCTAAAGGAGGTAAAAAGATGATAGATACTAATAAATTTACTGAGAATACTGTAAAAGCATTTAATGATGCACATTCTATTACAAAAAATTTCAATCAACAAACTATAAAACCTGAGGCGTTTGCACTAGCTATAGTTAACAATAAAGATGGACTAATAAATAAAATATTAAATAGGATGAACCTTAATCCAAACTCTATAGCTTCAAGACTTGGAGAAGAACTTTCTAAATATCCAAAAATATATGGAGATACAAATAATATACAACTAGATAATTCCACAACTCAATTAATATTTAGAGCAACAGAAATAATGAATCAACTAGGGGATTCTTATTTAAGTGTAGAGCATATTTTTTGGTCTGCTATTGAAAAAATAGATGTTCTGAAACAAAATGGAGTAAAACTTGAAGAATATAAAAAAATATTGATGGATATAAGAGGAGATAAAAAAATAACTTCTGCTAATCCAGAAGATACTTATGAGGCTTTAGAAAAATATGCAAAAAATTTAATAGAATTAGCTAAGTCCGGGAAAATAGATCCTATTATTGGAAGAGATTCAGAAATTAGAAGAGCCATACAGATAATTTCGAGAAGAACAAAAAATAATCCAATACTTATAGGAGAACCTGGAGTAGGTAAAACTGCTATAGTTGAAGGACTTGCACAAAGAACGCTTAACGGAGATGTACCAGAAAGTTTAAAGGGTAAACAAATTTATTCTTTAGATATGGGAGCAATAGTTGCAGGAGCAAAATATAGAGGAGAATTTGAAGAAAGATTTAAAGCTATTTTAAAAGAAGTTGAAGATTCAAATGGGAATATAATATTATTTATAGATGAAATACATACAATAGTTGGAGCAGGAAAAGGAGATGGATCTCTTGACGCGGGAAATATGTTGAAACCTATGTTGGCTAGAGGTGATGTCAGAGTTATTGGTGCAACTACTATAGATGAGTACAGAAAATATATAGAAAAAGATCCGGCACTTGAAAGAAGATTTCAAACTATAATGGTTAACGAACCTAATGTTGACGATACCATATCAATTTTAAGAGGGTTGAAAGATAGGTTTGAAGCATATCATGGAGTAAGAATAACAGATAACGCTATAGTAGAGGCTGCGAAACTTAGTCACAGATATATAAGTGATAGAAAATTACCGGACAAGGCAATAGATCTTATAGATGAAGCTGCTGCAATGATAAGAACAGAAATAGATTCTATGCCTGAAGAATTAGATACTCTTACAAGAAAGGTTATGCAACTAGAAATAGAAGAAAAAGCACTAGAAAAAGAAACTGATGAAATTTCTAAAGAAAGACTTTCTACTTTGGAAAAAGAGTTGCAAGAACTAAAGTCTGAAAAAGATAATTTAAAAGCTCAATGGGAAATAGAAAAAGAGGACATAAAGAGAATAAAAGAAATAAAAAAAGAAATAGAGGATGTAAAAATTGAAATAGAGCAAGCAGAAAGAGAATACGATCTAGCAAAAATTTCAGAATTAAAATATGGAAAGATGTCTTCGTTAGAAAAAGAACTTGAAGAACAACAAAATAAAATAGATGAAAAAAATTATTCTCAAAGTTTATTAAAATTGGAAGTTACAGAAGATGAAATAGCGGATATTGTTTCTAGATGGACAGGAATACCAGTTTCTAAGCTTACTGAAAGCACAAAAAGTAAAATGCTAAATTTGGAAAATAACATAAAGGAAAGAGTTAAAGGGCAAGATGAAGCTGTTAAATCTGTTGCGGACACAATAATGAGATTTTCTGCTGGACTAAAAGATAAAAATAGACCTATGGGTAGTTTTATATTTTTAGGACCTACAGGTGTTGGAAAAACATATTTAGCTAAAACTCTTGCATATAATTTATTTGATAGTGAAGAGAATGTAGTTAGAATAGATATGAGTGAATATATGGACAAATTTTCAACAACTAGACTTATAGGAGCACCTCCTGGATATGTTGGTTACGAGGAAGGAGGACAACTTACAGAAGCTATAAGAACTAAGCCATATTCAGTTATATTATTTGATGAAATAGAAAAAGCACATCCCGATGTATTTAACACGCTTTTACAAGTTCTTGACGACGGTAGATTAACTGACGGTCAAGGTCGTGTTGTCGATTTTAAAAATACACTTATTATTATGACTTCTAATATAGGTAGTGAATATATACTATCCGATACAAATTTATCTGATGAAACAAAAAATAAAATTATTTCTGAATTGAAAAATAGATTCAGACCAGAATTTTTAAATCGTGTTGACGAAACAATAATATTTAAATCTCTTACAATAGAAGACATAAAAGAAATAGTTAAAATTTCACTGAAAGAATTAGAAGAAAAACTGAAAGATATACATGTTAATCTTAATGTTACAGATAATCTTTTAGAATATTTAGCAGTAAATGCATATGATCCACAATATGGAGCAAGACCTCTTAGAAGATTCATACAAAGAGAATTAGAAACAGATTTAGCTAAGAAAATTCTGTCTAATGAAATAGTTGATAGAAGCAGAGTAACACTGGATGTGTCTGAAGGGAAAATTATTTTTAATGTGTCCAAATAAAAAAAGGAGTCCGTAAGGATTCCTTTTTTATTTAATGATTAGAAAAAAAATGAAAAATGTGATAAACTTTATTATTAATATTTTGTCGGAGGATTAATATAAATTGTATATAGATAAAAAAATTTTATATATATTTTCAGCTATATCAAGTCGAATGTGTATAAATAAAAATACTCTTTATAAATTTTTTAATATAATTAATGAAAGCAGTATTGATTTTTATGATACTAAGGAAGAAAAATATAAGTATATAATAAAGGATTTTTTAAAATCAATAGATGCAAAAACTAATTTTGAAAACATTTTATCAGTTTTGCAAGATAAGCAAATAATGAATGAGATAGATTATAATTGTGAAAAAAGTGTTGAATTTTGTAACGTAAACAATGTAGATGTTCTATCTATTTTAGATGAAAACTATCCTAAAAAATTAAAAAATATAGAAAGACCTCCGTATTTAATTTTTGTAAAAGGGAATTTTGATAGAAAAAAACTAAGAGATAGTTTTGCCATAGTTGGAACGAGAAAACCAAGCGAATCTGGGATTGAATTTTGCGAAAACATTTCAAAATATGTAGCCTCAAAAAAATATTTAAATATAAGTGGATTAGCTAGAGGGTGCGATACTATAGGACATAGAATTTGTATAAAAAATACGGCTGCAATATTAGGATATGGATTAGCTCAAAATATTTATCCTAAAGAAAATGAAATTCTTTTTGAAGAAATAGTATCTAATAATGGATTTATAGTCAGCGAAAATTTACCGTACGATACAATAAATATAAGAAATCTTATAGATAGAAACAGAATAATAACTGCATTATCAGATAATCTGATAATAGCAGAAACTTCACTTAAGGGCGGCAGTGTTCATACATTTAAATTTGCAAAAAAGCAAAATAAAAATATATTCATAAATAAATCGTGTGAAGATTTTATAGAAAAATACAAAAAGCATTTAATGATTATTGACAATGATAAAGACTTAGAAAACAAATTAAATTTATTAAAAATGAAAAAAATGAAACAAAAAAATATGTTTCAATGAAATTAGTTGGTGAAAAAATGCACAAAACAATTAATTCAATTTTAAAAGAATACTTCGGTTACGACAGTTTAAGACTGGGTCAAAAAAATATAATAAATAAAATATTGAATAAAGAGGACGTTTTAGGAATAATGACTACCGGTTCCGGTAAATCTATATGCTATCAGTTGCCGGCATTAATTTTTGATGGACTAACAATAGTTATTTCTCCTTTAATATCGTTGATGAAAGATCAAGTTGATGCTCTTAAAATTATTTCAATAAATGCTGAATATTTAAATTCTTCACTTGAATATGATCAATATAAACGTATATTAAACGATATAGCCAGTAGAAAAGTGAAGATACTTTACATATCGCCAGAAAGATTAGAAAATCAATTTTTTGTAAATTTTTTAAAGAAAGTAAAAATATCTATGGTAGTAATAGATGAAGCTCATTGTGTTTCTCAGTGGGGAGATGATTTTAGAAAAAGTTACTTGAATATAGCTAATTTTAGGGATGAAATTTCTAAAAGAAATAATATAGTTACTTTAGCTTTAACTGCCACTGCTACATCTAGGGTACAAAAAGATATAATAAATAAATTAAAAATTGCTAACCCATTTATTTATACCGATTATATAAACAGAGAAAACATATTTTTTCAAGTACATAAAATAGGAGAGGGTAAGTATAAATCTAAAGAAGAATTTATCAATGAATTTATTTTAAAAAATAAAGAAAAATCTGGAATAATTTATTGCTCTACAAGAAAAAAAGTTGAAGAATTATCTTTTTACATAGAAAATATATTGAATTTAAAAGCTTTAAAATATCACGCTGGTCTTGATGCTAAAGAGAGAGAAAAAAATCAGGAAATATTTTTAAGGGATGATATTAAAATTATGGTTGCAACAAATGCTTTTGGAATGGGAATAAACAAGTCAAATATAAGATATGTAGTTCACTATAATATACCAAAAGATGTAGAAAGTTATTATCAGGAAGCTGGTAGAGCTGGAAGAGACGGACTTAAATCTGAAGCTATATTATTATTTGATACAAAAGATATTTCTGTGCAAAAATTTTTAATAGATCAAGATGTATTAAACAGTAAAGAGTCTAAGATAGTAAAATATAAGAGATTGGATCAAATGATAAACTATTGTGACACTGAAGATTGTTATAGGGAATATATATTAAAATATTTTGGCGAAAAAATTATAAGAAGTTATTGTGGAAATTGTTCTAATTGTTTAGACCAAAAAGATATAAAAGACTATTCTATAGAGGCAAAAAAAATTATATCTTGTGTAGGCAGGGCAAAAGAAAAAATAGGTATATCTACACTTACTAACATGCTAATAGGTAGAGCTGATTCCAAAATGATTAATATGGGACTCGATAAATTATCAACTTTTGGAATAATGAGTGATGTTGATCACGATTGGTTAGAAAATTTCATACAATATATGTTAACTGAAAAATATATTTTACAGACTGCCGGAAGTTACCCGGTTGTAACTTTGGGAGAAAAATATAAAGATATATTAGACGATAAAATAAAAGTTATAAGAAAAAATGATGAAAAAATACACACGGATTATTTCGAAAATGAATTATTTAAAAGGCTGATAGATTTAAGAAAAAAAATAGCAGATAAAGAAAATGTTAAACCCTACATAATTTTTTCGGATATAACCATTATAGAAATGTCAGAAAAAAAACCTAGAAATAGATGGGAAATGATAAAAATTAACGGTATAGGCAATCAAAAATTTATGAGGTACGGAGAATTATTTTTAGAAGAAATAAACAGAAATTTATAAGAGGTTTTTATGATAGAATTTTTTATAGCTAAGAAGCATATTTTACACAGAAAAAAGCAAAGTTTTATATCAATATTGGGAGTAATGATAGGAGTAACAGTTTTAATTGTTTCTCTCGCAATTTCAAACGGTCTCGATAAAAATATGATAAATAGTATATTATCACTTAATAGTCATATAGAGCTTAGAGGAAATTTAACAGAAAACTTAAAAGAAGATCTTTATAAAATAGATGGGATAAAAGCTGTTATACCATCTTATGATACACAGTCAATAATAAAATTTTTAAATAAATATGATGACACTTATACATCTGGAGTAAAAGTTTTAGGATTAGATTACAATGAAGTTTTAAATGCCGATGAGATTACAAGTAAAATTATAGAAGGGGATATTGACTTAGACGACAGATCTACGATTTTAATAGGAAATGAACTGTCAAAACAATTTGGAATTTCTATTGGAGATACCGTTACTATGGTTAGTTCTCAAAATGTTGATATAGATTTAACAGTTACAGGTATATTTCAAAGTGGATTTTATGATTATGATGCAAATATGGTAATATTGCCATTTTTTACTGCAAAATATATAGATTATTTTGATGATTATGCCGGAAAGTTTTTAATAAAACTAAACGAACCTTACAACGCAGAAAAAATTAGCAAAATAATAAGAGAAAAATATAACGATATTTATACAATTACGTGGGGCGAGCAAAATAAATCTTTACTTTCAGCTCTTAATTTAGAAAAAACAATAATGGTAATAGTAATATCATTAATAGTTGTTATAGCAGCCTTTTTGGTATGGATAATATTAAATACTTTGGTTAGAGAAAAAATAAAAGATATAGGAATATTAAGAGCAATGGGATTTTTCAAAAAAAACATAATGAATATATTCTTGATTCAGGGGCTTTTATTTGGAATAATAGGAATAGTTATGGGACTTATATTGTCATTCGTAATATTATTCTTATTAAAGAATTATGGGATATCTTTTTTAAGAAATATATATTATTTAGATAAAATTCCTATGGAAATATCTCTAAAAGAAATTTTTATAATATCTTTTGCAAACATTTTATTGATTTTTATTTCTAGTATTTTTCCGGCATATAGAGCTGCTAAAATGAAAAATGTGGAGGCCTTGATATATGACTAATGTTTTAGAATTAAAAAATATAGAAAAATATTACAAAACAAAAAATGAGCAACTACATATTATAAGAGGTTTAAATTTAGAACTAAAAAAAGGAGAATTTATTTCTATATTGGGTAGGTCTGGTTCTGGCAAATCTACTCTATTAAATATTATAGGGCTTCTAGATAAGGCTGATAGTGGAGAAGTTTATATCAATGGAAAAAATATATTAAAAATGAGTGAAAAAGAAATCGATATGTTAAAAAATAAAAGTCTTGGTTTTGTATTTCAATTTCATTATTTATTGAATGAATTTACAGCATTAGAAAATGTTATGGTTCCAGCTCTTTTGCACAATTTTGAGAATAGAAAAAATTTAGAAAAAAAAGCTGTTGAAATATTGAACTCTGTTGGACTAGGAGAAAGACTAAATCATTTTCCGAATCAGTTGTCCGGAGGAGAAAAGCAAAGAGTTGCAATAGCAAGAGCTCTAATAAATTCTCCAGATATATTATTGGCTGACGAACCGACCGGAAATCTCGATGAAGAAACTAGTGAAAAAATATTTGACATTTTAAAAAAAATAAATAAGGATACTGGACAGTCTATAATAGTTGTTACTCATTCTAAGGACCTTGCAAATATAACCGACAGGCAATACTATCTAAAAAAAGGAATATTAGAAAAATAAAAATTATTTAAAAAATATATAATTCAATATAAATATTACGATTGTTGTGATATAATGTAATATAAAAAACTTATGATATAGATATATAGGAGTGATGAAATTGGATTTGCATTATTTAGAAATTTTTTATGAGGTTGCTAAAGCTAGGAGTTTTACTAAGGCAGCTGAAAAGCTTTTTATTAATCAATCCGCCGTATCAATACAAGTAAAAAAATTTGAAGATTTACTTGGAACAAAATTATTTGATAGAAGAACAAAAAAAATTAAATTAACATATACTGGTGAAATTTTATATAAAATGGCAGAAGATATTTTTGAGAAGGTTAAGAGAAGTGAAAAAGAAATAATGAAGGTAATACAACTTAATAGATCAAAAATATCAATAGGAGCAAGTCCTATAATTGCTGAGCCACTTATACCCGGAGTAATTAAGAAATTTACTAGGGAGCATAGTGAAATAGAGTATGATATACAAGTTTTTAATAAAAATCAACTCGTAAAAAAACTTAAAGAAGGAGAGCTTGATGTAATAATAATAGATGAAGAAAATATTAAGGATCCTAATCTAGAAGTTTTTGAAATAGAAAGGGTTCCTTATGTTCTTGTTGGCAAAAAAAATTTTAATAACATAAGTGAATTGATGAAATTTCCACTTATAAATAGAGATGATATAGTAAATAATAATAAGGCAATAGAATCTTTAGAAAATAAATATAGAATGACTTTTGATTCTAGAATAAATATTGTAGGAAATCTTGGAATAATAAAGTCTATGGTAAAAGAAGAAATGGCAAATGTAATTTTACCTTATTATGCAGTTTATAAAGACGTAAAAGATGGAAAGATAAAAATATTAGAAAAAATTGATGAGGTTAAAGATTCTTATCAAGCGGTAATAACTAAAGATAAATCTGACAACGCTCAGGTGATGTCTTTTATATCTTCTCTATCTGAATATAAAATAATGGAATGATTTGGAAAAACAATTAAAATATGTTATAATTAAAAAAAATTCTGGCCTTCCCGCTATTTTCAGGAGGTTTTTGGCCTAACGTCGTTAAAAGGGGTTGGCTCTGTTTTAGATAACTCAGTTAATTCACGAATATATTTTTTATATTACGGAATCTGTATATTTAAATCATCTAACGACCACAGTATAATTTTGCGACTAAAACCGTAATGAGGCGATAGGTCGGATGTTAATATTTTTTTGTTTAGCCTCACGTTTATCTTGAGGCTTTTTAAATACAGACTATAAGGAGTTTAAATATGAATCTCATTAACAGAGAAATATCTGAAATCTTATACAATACTATATCTAAAATTTATACTCAAGATAATTTAAGAGAACTTGATGTAACAGTTTCAACCAACACTAAGTTTGGAGATTTTCAAACTAATTTTGCTATGATAAATTCTAAAATTATCGGGGACAATCCTATTAATATAGCAAAAAAAATTCAAGAAAATATTGTTGAAAATAATATTATAGAAAAAATAGAAATTGCTGGTCCCGGATTTATCAATATATTTGTAAAAAATAGTTATTATGAAAAGTACGTAAAAAAAATAGGAGAAAAATATAATTTTGATTTTCTTAATAGAAAAGGAGATACCATTGTAGATTTTTCTTCTCCAAACATTGCCAAAAGAATGCATATCGGGCATTTAAGGTCAACAATTATAGGAGATTCCGTATGCAGAATTTTAGAATATTTAGGATATAATGTAATAAGAGATAATCACATAGGAGATTGGGGAACACAATTCGGTAAACTTATTGTTGGATATAGAAAATGGCTTGATAAAGAATCGTATTTAAAAAATCCTATAGAAGAATTAGAAAGAGTTTATGTTGAATTTTCTCAAAAATCTGAATTCGATGAAAGTTTGGAGGAAGAAGCTAGGGCTGAACTTAAAAAATTACAAGACGGAGATGAAGAAAATAGAAAACTTTGGAAAGAATTCATAAAAGTTTCTTTGCAAGAATACGATAAAATTTATAAAAGATTAGATGTTCGTTTTGATACTTATTACGGAGAATCTTTCTATCACGATATAATGCCTGAAGTTTTAACAGAGCTTTGTGATAAAAAAATAGCCGTTGATGATGACGGAGCAAAAGTTGTATTTTTCGACGAAAAAGATAAACTTTTTCCTTGTATAGTTCAGAAGAAAGATGGAGCGTTTCTTTATTCTACTTCTGACATAGCCACTATAAAATTTAGAAAAGATAATTATGATATCAACAAAATAATATATTTAACAGACGAAAGACAACAAGATCATTTTAAACAATTTTTTAAGATAACTGAAATGATGGGTTGGGAAATAGAAAAGCATCATATCTGGTTTGGTATTATGAGATTTGCTGACGGAGTATTTTCTAGTAGGAAAGGAAACGTAATAAGACTTGAGCAGTTATTGGATGAAGCAAAAAGAAGAGCGTACGAAATAGTTGAGTCAAAAAATGAAAAAAATAATAATCTTACATCAGAAGAAAAGGAAAATATAGCAGAAGTTGTTGGAGTATCTTCTGTTAAATATGCAGACCTATCTCAAAATAGACAAAGTCCAATAATATTTGAATGGGATAAAATATTATCTTTTGAGGGGAATACTGCTCCTTACTTACTATACTCTTATGCGAGAATACAATCTATACTTAATAAGTTATCAGAAACAGAAAAATCAAAATTGGAAAATGCAAAAATAAATATAACTAATGAAGCTGAAAGAAATTTAGCCAGTTATATATCTACATTTCCTATGTCGGTGTTAAAGGCAGCAGAAACTTTTAAACCCAATTTAATAGCTGATTATTTATTTGATTTATCAAAGATGATAAATAGTTTTTACAATAGTTGTCCTATATTAAATCAAGATGAAGAAGTTTTACTATCGAGAGCTATACTTATGGATAAGGCTACATACATAATGAAAGAGGGATTAAGTTTACTTGGTATAAAAGTATTAAATAGAATGTAAACAGGGAGGAATTTTTATGAAATATGCTGAAAAAGGTCTTCAATACCATGTTGGCATAAGAAAGGGAGATGTTGGTAGATATGTTATATTACCTGGAGACCCTAAAAGATGTGAAAAAATAGCTAAATATTTTGACAATCCTAAATTAATTGCAGATCAAAGAGAATACGTTACATATACAGGTTATTTAGATGGAGAAAAAGTGAGTGTTACTTCTACAGGTATAGGAGGACCATCAGCTTCTATTGCTCTTGAAGAGTTAGTAAAATCTGGGGCTGATACATTTCTTAGAGTTGGAACTTGTGGTGGAATGCAAACTGAAATTTTAGGTGGAGATATAGTTATAGCTACTGGTGCAGTAAGGATGGAAGGGACAAGCAAAGAATATGCTCCTATAGAATATCCTGCAGTTGCAAATATTGATATTGTTAATGCTTTAGTTGAATCAGCAAAGGAAATGAAAATAAATTATCACGTTGGAGTTGTACAATGCAAAGACGCTTTTTATGGACAACATGAACCTAGTACTAAACCTGTTTGGTATGAACTTGAACCTAAGTGGGAAGCTTGGAAGAGAATGGGATGTAAAGCTTCAGAAATGGAGTCGGCCGCACTGTTTATAGTAGGAGATTATTTAAGAGTTAGAGTCGGATCTTCTTTTTTAGTTGTAGCTAATCAAGAAAGAGAAAAATTAAATTTAGATAATCCAGTTATACACGATACAGAAGTTGCTATAAAATTAACTATAGAAGCTATAAGAAAATTAATAAAAGAGGATAGGAGATTAAAAAATGAATAATTATGAAGATATAATTGAAAAAGCAAAAGGTGCAATGAGAAATGCTTACACACCATATTCAAAATTTAATGTTGGTGCATGTGTTAAAACTAAGGACGGAAAATATTTTATAGGTGCAAATATAGAAAACGCATCTTATGGTTTAACTAACTGTGCAGAAAGAACTGCACTTTTTCAAGTGTATACTCAAGGATATAGAAAAGAAGATATAGAATCTATGGCAATAGTCGGAGAAGGACCAAATTTAATATCTCCATGTGGTGCTTGTAGACAAGTTATGGCTGAATTAATAGGAAGAAAAATTCCGGTAATTTTATCTACAAGAGATGAGGTTAAAGTAACTAGTATAGACGAACTTATGCCTATGGCTTTCACTTCTGAAGATTTATAAATAAAAGGAGATGAAAATGAATATAGATATAAAAGATATAATTGCTATTGTTGATCATACAATTTTAAATACAACATCTACTTGGGAAGAAGTTAAAGTTATACTTGATGACGGAATGAAATTTAAAGTGGCATCCGCTTGTATTCCTCCTTTTTTTGTAAAAAAGGCTAAAGAATATGTTGGAAATAATTTAAAGATATGCACAGTAATAGGATTTCCTAATGGATATAACACGACAGAAACAAAAATTTTTGAAACTGAAGATGCAATAAAAAATGGTGCTGACGAAATAGATATGGTAATAAACATTGGGATGTTAAAAGAAAAAAAATACGATGATATTTTGAATGAGATAAAAAGAATACATTCAGTATGTAAAAATAAAAATAAAATTTTGAAAGTTATAATAGAAACTTGCTTGTTGACAGAGGAAGAAAAAATTAAAATGTGTGAAATATTAAATGAATCTGGAGCAGAATTTATAAAAACTTCAACAGGATTTTCTACAAATGGAGCGACTTTTGAAGATGTAAAACTTATGAAAGAACATGTTTCAAAAAATGTAGGAATTAAAGCTGCTGGAGGAATAGGATCAATAGATGACGCAAAAAAATTTATAGAACTTGGTGCGACAAGATTAGGAACTAGCAGGCTTATAAAATTTATAAAGTAATTTTTTAAAAATACATCCTTAATTTGAGGGTGTATTTTTATTTTAAATATTATTAAAATATAACAAAAAAATGTCAATATAAAATACTTGACATTTTAATTTATTTTAGTATAATTAAATGGTGATTAAAATGGAATTAGATAAATTTTTAGAAATAAATAGCTTGCTATCTGTATATAAAAGTGTTTTAAGTGAAAAACAAAAAGAATACTTAGAGGATTATTTTGAAAATGATTTTTCTTTGAGCGAAATAGCTAAAAATAATTCTATAAGTAGACAGGCTGTTTACGATAATATAAATAAATCGGTGAAAATATTAAACGACCTTGAAAAAAAACTTGGATTTATGAAAAGAAATGAAGAATTAAGAGTTAGTTTATTAGAACTTAAAAAAGATTTTAAAGAAGAAAAATTAGACGATATATTAAATAATTTTTTTTAGAGGGAATATAAAATGTTAGAAAATTTAGGGAATAGATTTAAAGAAATATTCAAAAAAGTTAGAGGTCATGGGAAACTGACTGAAGAGAATATAAAAGAAGCTTTAAGAGAGGTTAGACTTTCTCTTCTAGAAGCCGATGTTAACTACAAAGTGGTTAAAGATTTTACGAATAGAATTGCTGAAAAATCTATAGGAACAGATGTAATAAGTGGTATAAATCCAGCACAACAATTTATAAAATTAGTTAATGATGAACTTGTAAATTTACTTGGAGGATATAGTTCAAATTTAATAAAAGGAGTTAGAAAACCAACTATAGTTATGTTAGCTGGATTGCA
>JAEWEF010000065.1 GCA_023389595.1 Fusobacteriota bacterium | reverse complement strand
TTTGTATTTTAGATTTTATTTCCGATTTTCTATTCATATTTTCTCCTTGAATAGAAATTAAAATTTTATTTTCTTTTAATTTTCCAATTTTATGCAAATAAAATGCTAATGCTCCGTTAGATGTTCCTGTCGCTGCTTCCTCATCTATATTTACTATAGGAGCAAAATTTCTAACATACGCAACTGATAATTCTTCATCTAAATAAAAAGGATGGAAAGAAATTATATCAAGATTTTTAGAAATTGTTTTTATTAAATCAAAATTAGGCTTTATTTCATATATTTTATCTTTTAATTTTAGAGGTATCATCAAGTCATATATTCCAGAATAAGCCTTAACTATTTCTATTTTTTCGTCTAAATCGTCTAATGTTAGATTCATAGCTTGCATAATTTTTTCATAATATTTTTTATCTATATTTTCTATTTTGCCTTCATCTTGTTCCATTATTATATTTTTTAAAATATTGTTTTCCACTTCTATTAAAATTTCTAATAAACCTAAATTCGTTTCCATTAGCAATTTGTTGAAACCATCTCGTAAAATTAAGATTTTTTCATCAACAAAACATTTAACATATGCTATAGTTGCGTGTCCACAAAGATTAACTTCTTCAGATGGCGTAAAAAATCTCACCTTTTTAAATGCCTTTTCATTTTTACTTTCGCTAATAAATGCAATTTCAGAAAAATTAAATTCAGCAGCAATCTTTTTCATTTTATTTTCAGTTAACCCATCTGAATATAAAACTATTCCAGCCTGATTACCTCCAAACTTTTTTTCAGTAAATGAATCATAGATAAAAAATTTATACTTCATAGTTATCTCCTATAAAAAAATCCCCCCTTAAATAGGGGGATAATAATTTTTATTATTATATTATAGGAATACTCCTCCTATAAATCCTCCAACTATCAATGCTATGTTATAGTGTAAGAATGTAGGCACACATGTATCCCAAATATGGTCGTGTTGTCCATCAACAGAAAGACCAGATGTAGGTCCAAGTGTTGAGTCAGAAGCTGGAGATCCAGCATCTCCTAATGCTGCTGCAGCTGCAAGAACTATTACAGCACCTTGAACTGATAAACCAAGTTTTATAGATAAAGGTATATATATAGCTGCAACAACTGGTATAGTTCCAAAAGAAGTCCCTATTCCCATAGTTATTAATAATCCAACTAATAACATCATAAACACACCTATAGCTTTACTTCCACCTATTAATCCGTAGATAGAGTTAACTAGAGATTCAACGGCACCAGTTTCTCTTATAACTGCTCCGTATCCTGCTGCAACTAGCATTATGAAAGCTATTAGTCCCATTATTTGTATTCCACCTGCTATATTTTTATCTATATCTTCCCATTTAATTACACGAAAAACAAACATAAGTATTAAAGAAACTAACGCTCCTAAAGGTAATGAACCAAACACTATTTGTATAACAAATGCTGCAGCTGCTGCAAGAAGTGTTAACCAGTGTTTAGTTTCCATTCTATCTGATTCAACAGTTTCTATTCCTTTAAAAGGTAAATCTTGGTACTCTCTATCTTTTCTGTATGAAATGAAAACTGCAACAAGTAAACCTACTATCATTGCTCCACCTAAGAAAATAGTTGATTTCCATACATCAGTTTTAGCAATTTCCATACCATTTTTACTCATTTCACTAGAAAGTATTCCTTGGAATATTAATCCAAATCCAACTGGTAAAGCTATATAAGGAGCTTTAAGACCGAATGTTAGAGCACAAGCCATTCCTCTTCTGTCCATTTTTAATTCATTCATTAATTTTAGTAATGGTGGAATTAAAATTGGTATAAAAGCGATGTGTACAGGTATTAAATTTTGAGAAAAACATGCAAAGAAAGCTATTAATAATAACATGAATGTTTTTCTTCCTTTTACTATACCAGATATTTTTCTAGAAATAATGCTTGCAACTCCTGTACTACTAATAGCAACTGCAAGTGTTCCCAATAGAATGTAACTAAGAGCTGTTTCTGCATTTCCACCCATACCACCTATAAGAGTAGACATAACGTCACCCACTGGCATATGAGCAGCTAAACCAGCTACTAAAGCAGAAATAAGTAGTGCTAAAAGTACGTTAAGTTTAACCAAACATAATACGGTCATAACTATTACAGATATTACTACAGGGTTAAAAAGTAACATGTGATTATACCTCCATTTTTAAATTATTGCTTGTATTATTACTTCTTATCTAAGAAGTTACGTACAGATTCATAAAATTCTTTATTTTGTTCGTATAGTTTTGAAATATCTCCTATAATTTCTATATTTTCTATACTATCTCCTTGTTCGATACTATCTACAACTTTTTGGTCATTGTCGTCAATAACTTCTCCAAAAATTGTATGACGATAATTAAGCCAATCAGTAGGAACGTGAGTTATAAAAAATTGTGATCCGTTAGTATTAGGACCAGCGTTAGCCATAGCTAAAATTCCACTTTTATCAAATACAACCCCTTCCTTAAATTCATCGATAAATTTATATCCAGGCCCACCAGATCCGGTTCCTGTCGGATCTCCTCCTTGTATCATAAAATTCTCTATAACTCTATGGAACTTAAGTCCGTTATAATATCCTCTTTCAGATAACAACACAAAATTTGTGACAGTTATCGGTGCAACATCCGAAAATAATTTTAAATTAATATTTCCTTTCGTAGTTTTTATTATTGCTTTTAATTCCATATTACCTCTTTCTTTTATATTTTTTCTATTTTTTTATGCTTTATGTTTTTATTAAAAACATTTTATACTATAATACTAACAAATTTACTGATTTTTATCAACTATTTTTTTTAACGAAACTTTTTTAAGCTTATTTTTTTCATTGGTAATTAATAAAATCATGTTAAAAATTATTTTTAAAATAATTTTAAAAATAAAAAAACAGATAATAATTTTATCTGTTTTTATTTAAACTCTTCTTCAAAAATTTTTTTCAATACATTTTCTTCAATGGTCCCGTAAATTTCATAGTACCATTTTTTTTCTAAAATATTTTCTATTTTCTTTATCTCTTCAGAATACTTTAATAATTTCGGAGAAATAGTGCCATATTTAGCTCTAACCGATATTAGTTTGTCAACTATTTTCAATTGATCGCATTCCTGTACTGTATTAGCAAGTTCCGCGTTTAATTTTTCTTCCTCATCTAATATATTATCAAAAGTTGACTTTATGTTGTTATATATTTTTTTGTATTCTTTAAGTTGATAGTCATAAAATCTTTTTAAAACTTTTGAACCAGAATTATCCTTTAGTTTTTCTCTGATTTTAATTAGTTCTTCTATATATTTTTTATCGTAAGAATTTTTTTCTAGTAGTTCGTTTGAAAACTTTTCTAAAAAATTAACATCTACCTTTTCTATTTCAACATCATTTTTAAGCAAGTCATATTTAGTTTTATCAATAGTCAAAAATATTTTTTCGTAAACTTCTATAACTTCTTTTTGTATTTTTTCTGTACCAGATAAATCTCCTTTTTTCTCTAATTTTTCTAGTAACATTTTACTTTCTTTTAATTTTTGCAAACATATTTCTCTTATAAGCTCTAAAATTTTTAATAATTGTTCTTTGCTCATTTTTTATCACCATAATATTGATAAAAATAACATTTGATTCCGCCGTTATATAACTTTCTATTCTTATTAGATTTAATTCCAAATACTTTTTCAAAATCTTCATAAGAAGTTATGATAAAATAATTAGCCACTTTAAAATCTTTTTTAAATTTTTTACCAAGACTAGAATAAAATGCTTCTATTTCATTTTCAGATATAAGCCTTTCTCCATAAGGGGGATTAGTAATTATATACACATCTTTAGTTTCTTTATCTATTTTTGTGTCTTTTACGTCTTTTACATCAAAATTTATACAGTCCTCAACTCCTGCATTTTTTGAATTTTTTTTTGCTATTTTAATAGCTTCCTCATCTATATCAGAACCAAAAATATTAAGATTAATTTCTTCTATTTCTTTTGAGTAAGCTTCATCTCTTTCATCTATCCATATGTTTTTATCTATTACTTTCCATTCCTCAGCTGCAAATTTTCTATTTGATCCCGGTGCAATATTTTTAGCCATCATAGCTGCCTCTATAAGAATAGTTCCACTTCCACACATTGGATCGAAAAGAGCTATATTTTTTTTCCAACCAGATAATTTTACAAGTGCAGCAGCCATAGTTTCTTTTATTGGTGCACTGTTATGTAATTTTCTGTATCCTCTTATATTCAATGCATCTCCACTAGTATCTATCATAATAGCAAAAATATCTTTATTACCCTGAACTTTAATTTTATATTTTGCTCCATTCTCTTCAAAAAAATCTTTTTTGTAGTGAATTTTTAATTTTTCTACTATCGCTTTTTTAACAATTTTTTGTATATCGGATTTAGAGTATAGCTTACATTTTACTGAACTAACCCAAGAAATTGGAAATTCTGCATCATCAGGCAAAATATTTTGCCATTCTATTTTTTTTACTTCTTGAAATAATTCTTCATAAGTCAGAGCCTTAAACTCTCCCATTTTTAAAAAAATTCTATCTGCACACCTAATATTTATGTTCGCCTTTGCAAGAGTTCTAAAATCTCCTTCGAATTCAACTCTACCATTGTCAACTTTAATATTTTTAAATCCTAATTCTACACACTCTTTTTTAACTACAGATTCCAATCCCATAGTTGTAGAAGCTATAAATTTCATTTTTCCATCTTACCTTTTCTATATTCTAAAATATCTTCATAAAAACTTTTTATAATGCACATTATAGGAACTGATAAAAACATTCCAACTATTCCGAACATTCCTCCAAAAAATATAAGAGATACCATTACCCAAAAAGTATTTAGCCCAACTTTTTCCTCTATAATTTTTGGACCTATTACAAATCCATCTAAAAATTGAACTAAAATTATGGAAATTATTAGATAGATGATTTTTGAAGGCTCCATAATAAGTACAAGTATGATAGAAATTGCACCGAATACTATGCTACCAATATAAGGTATCATATTTCCTATTCCAAGCATTATTCCTATCAAAATCGAATAAGGAGTTGAAGTTATCATTAAAATTATGCTTACCACAACGGCCATAAGCACACAAGTAATAAATTTTGCAACTATGTAATTTAAAAATATTTCCTTCGTTTGTTTTATTTTTCTTATAACATATGGAGTTTTTTCTTTCCCAAAAACTACTAAAACCATATCATCTCTAGTTTTTATTGTATTTTCTCTGTCATATACTAAAACTACGGCTAAAAACATTCCTATTAAAAAATTAGATATACCTATTATCCACCATACTATATTCATAAATACGGACATAATTACATTTTTTATGCTTCCTAGATTATTGGCTAAAAAATCTTTAATTTGATTTATTGTGTCGTCTATTTTAATTGCAGATATATTTTTTACTTCAAGATATGAAATTATTTCACGAGAGTACGTTTCTAATTTTTGAGAAATGTATGGCCATTTTTGAACTAATTCTTTTATGCTCACAATAAGCTGTGGTATTATCAATAAAAATATTGCAAGTATAAATATTATAACAATAAAAATAGCAGCAGATAAAGATGATATTCTCTTCATTTTAAATTTATTTTCTAAAAATAAAACCATAGGATCTATCATCATGGCTATAAAAATTGCCCAAATTATTGGAACAAAATATCCATACCACTTACTAGAAATTTTTAAATATGCTTCGTTGTTGTTCAAGTATGTATTTAATAAAACAAAAAATAAACCTATCAATAAAATATAAATAAATTTTTTCTTCAATTTTACCTCACTTAATAATAAAATCTATATCGCTTTCTGTTTCACCAGAAATTTTTATGACTAACCTATCGGGTATACCTATTATAACTTCTCCCGGAGAAGAAATATAACCCTGTTTAACCGCTATTTTTCTTGGAGAGTTTGAAGTAGTTACTCTAACTTTGTAGTCTTTTAATTCGATGTTTACACCACCCAAAACTGTATCCACAAAAATATTTTTTTCTTCTTCCTGTAAAGGAAATATATATTTTAGCTGTCCGTCTATATAAATTTCAGCTTTTGATGCTTTCACCTGCTGTAACCCTAAAACTTGATACGCTAAGAAAGAAAATACTAAGAGCAGAAAAAAATAAATTAATAAATCTCCAATCTTAAAAAACTTACTTTGCATAAGCTATTTTTTCTCCCATATAAATTTTTGTTTCTATATTATTTTTAGTGTTTTCTATCAAATCACTATCAAATATTACTCTATTTTTTTCAAAAAGTAAAACTATACTTGATCCTCCAAAGCTGAAATATGATTTTTCTTCACCTTTTTTAACAAAACTATTTTTTGCACAAACTTGTGTGATACCACCAACCATAGTAGCAGCGATTTCAATCATGGCAATATCTCCAAATTTTTCTGTAGATAGAATGGATATCTCCCTTTTATTTTCTAAAAATATATTAAAGTTTTTTCTTATAGCGTGAGTTGACACAGAATAATAGTATCCGTTTATAAGTTTACTTTCACTTATTTTACCATCAGCCACAAAGTGCAACCTATGATAGTCGGCAGGGCAAAGTCTTACAACGGCAAAAATTCCACCATCATATTTTTTAGCCAACTCTTCATCATCTAAAAAAGTTTTTAGAGAAAATTCCTGTCCTTTTATATAAAATTTATTTAGTTCTGATATATTTTCATAAATTAAAATTTTACCATCTGCCGGAGAAATTATAACATTTTCATCATAATTTATAGGTCTTGCACTTTTCTTTAATTTTCTATAAAAAAATTCATTAAAATTTTTAAAATTCTCAATTTCTGTGTCTGATTCATTCATGTCTATGTCAAGCGATTCTATAAAAGGTTTTATATTTTTTTTAGAATAATTTGTCGACATAATTTTACCATAGATGGCCGTCAAAAATTTCCTTTTAACTAGAATATCTAAAGCTAACTTACCAAAAGGATTATAGTATAAAAATTTCAAAAATTTTTCTCCTGGAACTTTTTCTGTTTTTTTCTCTCCAGTTTTTCTTTCTATATATTCTATTTTTTGAAATTGCATATTTACCTCTCTATTTTATTATCTCTTTAATAGATTTTATCAATCCATATTTTATAGATATTAAATCTCCAGATAAATCCACATAATATTTGTGTGGATTTTCAAGTCTTCGTCTTTCTTCTCTGACAGTTTCTAAAACATCAAAATAATATTTTTGACTAGACATAACATCCGACATTTCTTCAATTAAATTATAATTAAATTTACCTTTTTCTATATATAAATTTGTCAGTTTTTTATAAGTGTATTTTCCCTTTTCTAAATTAATAAATTTAAAATCGTACTTTTCATCTCTTATAGTTAAGTTTTCTCCATTAAGCATTAAATTTTTATCTTTATCTTCACCGAATAAAGTAATTAAATCTGCCTGAGCATAACCCTCTTCGTCATATATTCTATACACTTCTTTAAAACTTGGATTAGATATTTTTATAATATCTTCTGATAATTTTATAAGAGGTTTCCCCTCAAGTTCTACAATTTTATAAACTCCTCCAAAACAAGGATAGGATTTACTAACTGCTATGGCATCGCCAACTCCATAAATATCTACTGCAGCTATTTGTTCTTTCAATGATCTTATTAAATTTTCATCAAGAGAATTAGTAAGAACAATTTTTGCTTTTTTTAATCCGGCATTATCTAATTCCTTTCTACATTTTTTAGATAAATACGCTAAGTCTCCAGAATCTATTCTAACTCCATAAACTCCATCATAATTATCGTCTATTCCATTTTCCTTAAAAGCTTCTATTGCGTTTTTTATACCAGTTTTTACTGTGTCGTAAGTATCTATGAGTAAAATTAAATTATTATCTTTTCTTGTTTTTCTGTGTTTTATAAAAGTATTAAAAGCTTCTTTTTCTGCTGCACTTCCAACTCCAAATGCTTGTATAAAAGAATGTGCCATAGTCCCACTAGATTTTATACCATATTTATATTCAGTTGCAAGATTAGAATGTCCAACGCAGCCACCTATTATCGCCGCTTTATTTCCTATTAATGCACTATCAAATCCGTGAGCCCTTCTGCTACCAAAAGCAAGCACGCCAACTGGTTTTGCAGCTCTCGTTATCATAGATGCCTTTGTAGATATTGCCATAGACATATTTATTATATTAAGCATCGGAGTTTCCAAAATTTTTGCTTCTATAAGTGGAGCTTTAATCGTAATTATAGGTTCGTTAGGATAAGCAATTTCACCATCACGCATAGCATAAAAATTTCCAGTAAATTTAATTTTTGATAAATAGTTAACTAATTTTTCTTCTTCTATTATTTCAGAAAAATATTTTCGTTTTTCTTCTTCGTCCGTATTATTTAAAATATCTATCAATTCTAACACTTCTGAAATTCCAGATACGACAGCAAATCCGTTGTTTTCCGTTTTTCTAAAAAAAACATCAAAAACTGCTTCTTTATTTTCCATTCCTTCCATTAGGAACACATCACTTTCAGTATATTGATATCTATCAGAATTAATAAATCTTGCAAATTCAGTTAATACCTTATTTATTTTTTTCATTTTTTCACCCTACATTTCATTTTTCATTTTTAAAATTTTGTTTTAATTATAACATATTTTTACGCCAAATAAAAAAAACGGAGAAAAATTTCTCCGTTTTTTCATAAATTATTTAACTATTATTTCAACTCTTCTAAGTTCAGCTGAAGTTCCATTAATGATATTGTTATATCCAAATGATGATATTGCTCTTATGTTAATTGATGGATCTAATCCTCTATCTTTTAATGCTTTTACAACTGAATTTGCTCTGTCAAGTCCTAGGTTAAGGTTGTATTTTTCTTCACCGTTAACATCCGTATGTCCTATTATGTCGACAGTTCTATTTTTAGCATTGTTATTTAAGAATTCAACAATAGTTTTAATTTTTTCTTCTTGCCAAGATTCGATATCGTATCTAGATGATCTGAAATTATCTACAACAAATTTAATTTCTTGTTGTGAATTAACTGCTGATTGTGCTTTTAATTCTTCTACCATTTGTCTCAATTCTTGTATTTCTTTATTTTCAACAACATCATCTGTTTTACCGAATGAGTAAGCAAGACCTACACTTCCTAAAACTTCTTTATTTTCGTCTACTGATCCAGCAACTTTATAAACAAGTTTTTTGTTTTTAGTTTGTCCAGAGAATCCTACTGCGACTGCTGTTTTTCCACCATAAGTAGAAGCTCCAGCTCCTATAGTAAACAGATTATTTCCTGTTACTTGTGGTATAGATGCAACTGCTGCCATAGTAGCTGTAGCCGTTTTTATTTTTCCATCTATATCATTTAGTTTTTGATCGTATTCTCTGAATTTTTCTTCACTGTATCCGCCAAGTCCATTTATAGCGTTATAAACTTCATCTCCAGTAACAGTTCCATTATTACCTTTTTCTATTTTTCCGTTACCAATATCTAATTTATCTTTTAGATTTTGTTTGTTATCTTTTGTAATATTTGAACCATCTAATTTAACGAAGTCTTTTCCTACAGTTTCACCAACGTTTTGTTCAGTAATAACTTTTCCGTCTTTACCATCTTTACCTATAACTACATCTCCATCCCCATTAACTTTAATTGTAGTTGTTTTTCCTGGTGCCCCAGCTGGTCCTTGTGGTCCAGTTATCGAAATTCCATCTTTACCGTAAACAGCTTGACCGTTCGCTCCGTCTTTACCATCTTTTACTGTCAATCCTTCTGGAGTAACTGCACTAGATTTTCCATTTCCATCTTCAACATTAACTTTTCCTGGAGTTATAGTTGTTGATCCATTTGCTCCATCTTTTACAGTAACTTCTTTAAATTCTGGTTTGTCACTCATTAATACATGTAGTTTTCCATCTTTGTCAACAGTTGTTGCTGTATTTAAGTCACTGAAATCTCCGTCTACAACTTTATTTGTAGCATCCCCTTTAGCACCAACTATATCTAATGTATCTCCAAGAGTTTTCTTAACATTTCCAGTGTTACCTGCAAAATTAATTCCTTTTAGAGTTCTTGATGGTGTTACTGGTGGTTGTGTTTTATCTGGTTTGCCAGGATTTTTAGGATCTTCTGGATAATATTTTCCGTCATCGTCTTTTATAACTTTATTTCCATTATCGTCGACATCCTCATAAAGATCAGAATTATCTGTAACGCTTGATTTAGCATATTCTTTAAGTTGTTTTAAATTAACAGCATCTGTATCTTTTGTTGCATCTGCAATGTTTCCTAATTGTGTAGGAGCTGTTGTTGTTCCGTCAGCATTTACTGCACTTAGACGTATATCTTTAGGATCTACCGCTTTTGCAGTATTTGGATCAACTAAAGTTCCATCTTTATTTACTTGATCAGCCGGATACATTTTTCCATCATTTGCTTTTACTAAACGATTTCCATTCGCATCTGTATAAACTACAGTTCCAGCTTCTCCACGACGAAGTGCGTTAACTTTACTATTTAGATCTTGACCATTTAAACCATCTTTACCAGCAGGACCAGCTTGTCCGTTAGCTCCAGGTTGTCCATCTAATCCGTTTGCACCATTTCTTCCGTCATTTCCATCTTTTCCAGGATCTCCAATTTTTCCATTTATTCCGTTGCTTCCAGGTTGTCCAGGATCTCCATTTAATATTTTATTTAATTCAGATTGAGTGATAACTTTTCCGTCTTTACCGTTTTGACCATCTTTACCGATAATAACATCTCCATCATCATCAACTTTAATTGTAGTTGTTTTTCCTGGTGCTCCAGCTGGTCCTTGTGGTCCAGTGATAGAAATTCCGTCTTTACCATAAGTAGCTTGTCCGTTAGCTCCGTCTTTACCGTCTTTTACAGTTAAGCCATCTGGTGTAACATCACTAGATTTTCCATTTCCATCTTCAACATTAACCTTTCCTGGAGTTATAGTTGTTGTAGGTCCTGGTGTAACATCTTTTATAGTTACTTCTTTGAATACTGGTTTGTCACTAAATAATACATGTAACTTATCTCCGTCAACTTTTGTTGCCGTATTTATATTACTATAATCTCCGTCAACAACTTTCTTAGTGTCGTCTCCTTTAGCTCCAACTATTTCAAAAGTTTCCCCAAGAGTTTTCTTAACATCTCCAGTATTTCCTGCAAATTTAATTCCTTTTAAAGTTCTTGCTGGCTCTACAGGATCTTTGCTCATATCTGGATTATTAGGATTTTGAGGATCTTCTGGATAATATTTTCCATCATTTCCTTTTACAAGTTTATTTCCGTCTTCATCAACAACATTTCCGTCTGCATCTTTCTTATCTTCATAAAGATCATTATTACCTGTTGTGCTAGCTTTTGTAGCATCTTTCAATTGTTTTACATTAACAGCATCTGTATCTTTAGTTCCTTCTGCAACATTTCCTAATTGTGTAGGTTTTGTTGTTGTTCCATCAGAATTTACTGTGCTTAGACGTACATTTTCAGGATCAACTGCTTTAGCAGTATTCGGATCAACAGTTCCATCTTCTTTAACTTCATTAGCTTTATACATATTTCCATCTTTAGCTTTTACTAAACGATTTCCATCTGCATCTGTATAAACTACAGTTCCAGCTTCCCCTTTTGTAATTTTTTCCAATTGAGGTTGAGTAACTATTTTGCCATCTTTACCGTCTTTACCTATAACAACATCTCCGTCTTTATTGATAGTAATTGTTGTTGTTTTTCCGTCTGATCCGTCAGCACCTTTTGGTCCAGTAATTGAAATTCCGTCTTTACCATAAACAGCCTTTCCATTTTCTCCATCTTTGCCGTCTTTTACTTCCATGCCGTCTGGAGTTAGTGAACTAGATTTTCCATCCTTGCCATTTTCTCCATTAATAACTGTTACATTTCCTGGAGTGATAGTAGTAGCCGGTCCAGTTGATCCATCTCTTACAGTAACTTCCTTAAATATAGGTTTATCGCTGAATAATACATGTAATTTGTCTCCGTCAACTTTTGTCGCAGTATTTATGCTGCTGTAATCTCCGTCAACAACTTTATCATTATCAACACCTTTAGCTCCAACTATATCAAATTGTTCTCCAAGAGTTTTCTTAACATCTCCAGTATTTCCTGCAAATTTAATTCCTTTTAGAACTCTTGCTGGTTCCACTGCTGGTTGTCCTTTATCAGGTTTAGTAGGATCATTAGCTTGTGGAGGATAATATTTTCCGTCATCCCCTTTTACAAGTTTATTTCCATTTGCATCAAGAACATTTCCGTCTTCATCTTTTTTATCTTCATAAAGATCGTCGTTACCTGTTGTACTAGATTTTGCAACCTCTTTAAGTTGTTTTACGTTAACTGCATCTGTATCTTTAGTTCCTTCTGCAATATTTCCTAATTGTGTAGGAGTTACTGTTGTTCCGTCAGCATTCAATGTGCTTATACGAACATCAGTATTATTAATAGGTGTAGCTGTTTGTTGATCTTTTAAAGTTCCGTCTTTGTTTACTTGATCAGCTGGATAGAATTTTCCATCTTCAGCTTTTGTTAAACGTTTTCCATCTGCATCTGTATAAACTACAGGACCTACTCCCTCGTTTATCTTTTGAGTTAATTCAGGTTCAGTAACAACTTTACCGTCTTTACCATCTTTACCTATAACTACATCTCCATCACCATTAACTTTAATTGTAGTAGTTTTTCCTGGTGTTCCAGCTGGTCCTTGTGGTCCAGTTATCGAAATTCCATCTTTGCCGTAAACAGCTTGACCGTTCGCTCCGTCTTTACCATCTTTTACAGTTAATCCATTTTGATCTACTGTACTAGATTTTCCATTTCCATCTTCAACGTCTACTTTTCCTGGAGTGATAGTAGTAGCCGGTCCAGTTGCCCCATCTTTTACAGTAACTTCTTTGAACAATGGTTTGTCACTAAACTTGATTTGAACTCCGTTAGCGTCATTTTCAGTAAGTACATTTGTATTGCTAAAATCAGCGGCTTTTTGTGCATTATCAGCATTACCTAATATAGCAACTTCTTCACCTAAAGTTTTCTTATACTCTTTAGTGTTTTGGTTTCCAACAAATTTAATTCCTTTTAAAACTCTTGCTGGTTCCACTGCTGGTTTGTTTTGATCAGGTTGATCAGGATTTCCTGCTTGTGGTGGATAGAATTTGCCATCTGTTCCTTCAACAAGAGGGTTTCCATTTTTATCTACAACTTTTCCATCTTCATTAGTTTTATTTTCATAAAGATCATCGTTACCTGTTGTTGCAGCTTTCAATTGCATTACATTTACAGCATCATTATCATCAATACCTCCGGCAACATGGATCAAACGTCTATTAGTTTCTTTAAATGTTTTTTCACCATTTCCAAATTTAGCTTTATATGAAGTTGTTCCAAATGATACTACTCCAGCGTCTTTTTTAACATCTTCATTACTAAATACTGCTTTCCCGTCTTTAGCATCCTTTTCTAATACATTAGAATTATTTCCTAAAGCTATGCTATTTTTTGCTTTTTCTACATTTGCCCATTGTCCTAATGCTATACTTCCTTCGCCTGTTGCTTGCGATCTATTTCCTAAAACTATTGATTGATCTGCATATGCTCCAGAGAAAGTACCTAATGCTATTCCATGTTTACCTATGCTATATGCTTGTGACCCTACAGCTATTCCATTATTTCCATATACACGTGATGCAGTACCTATTGCTGTACCATTACTTCCACTTACTTGTCCAGCACTTCCTAATACCACAGCATTATTTGCTAATGCTTCTGCTAAATATCCTATAGCTATTGATGATCCTGTTTCATCACCTTTACTAGGTTTAGTATTATCTTCCACTACAACTTCTGTTACTGGATTTACAGGTGCTCCAGAAGCAACTTCTTCTCCTGCCCATGCTGTCGGTTTATTCGCAATAGCGTGATCTTTATTAATTTTTCCTATATATGAATAAGATCCTATAGCTGTAGCTGCGTGTCCTGTTTCATCTACAGTAGCTTTTATACCATATGTATTTGAATAGTCTGCTAAGGCACTAGTATGTGCTCCAGTAGCTACTCCAGCATATCCACTTGCAGTCGCTTTTGTTCCTGTTGCAACAGTAAAGTCATTAGTTGCTTTTGCCCCGTTACCTAATGCTAAAGACAATATTTTACTTGATATAGCTTCCGGTCCTATTGCTATAGCTCCTATTCCTGTTGCTCCTTCATTTTTGGAATTTCCTGTATCTGTAGAGTTTACTGAGAAATACTTCACTTTAGAGTCATCAACTTTTTTAACTACTGATTTCAACTGTGCAACGTTAACTGCGTCAGTATCTTTAGTACCTTCAGCAATATTTCCTAATTGTGTAGGAGCTGTTGTTGTTCCGTCTGCATTTACTGCACTCAAACGAATTTCTTTAGGATCAGCAGCTTTTGCTGTTCCAGGATTTTTAACTTTTCCTTTTTCATCAACTTGATCAGCTGGATACATTTTTCCATCTTCAGCTTTTACTAAACGATTTCCGTCTTTGTCTGTATAAACTACAGTTCCAGCTTCACCACGACGAAGTGCGTTAACTTTACTATTTAGATCTTGACCATTTAAACCATCTTTACCAGCCGGTCCAACTGGTCCGTTAGCTCCAGGTTGTCCATCTAATCCGTTTGTACCATTTCTTCCGTCAGTTCCGTCTTTTCCAGGATCTCCAACCTTTCCATTTAGTCCGCTTGTTCCATCTGCTCCATTTAGTGCT
Organism: Fusobacteriota bacterium; assembly: GCA_023389595.1. Classification (GTDB taxonomy): domain Bacteria; phylum Fusobacteriota; class Fusobacteriia; order Fusobacteriales; family Fusobacteriaceae; genus Fusobacterium. The sequence continues at coordinate 786 of JAEWEF010000065.1, read as the reverse complement.
GTATCAAGATCTTTTTTAGTAATGACTTTTCCGTCCTTACCATTTTGTCCGTTTTGACCCTTGCCTATGATAACGTCTCCGTCACCGTCAACTTTAATTGTAGTTGTTTTTTGTGTTCCGTCTGCACCTGGTGCACCAGTTATAGAAATTCCGTCCTTACCATAAACAGTTTTTCCTTTTTCTCCATTTTCTCCATCTTTAACTGTTAGACCGTCAGGAGTGATCGTACTAGATTTTCCTGCTCCATCTTTTACTGCAACTTCTTTGAATACTGGTTTGTCACTGAACAATACGTGTAATTTGCCATTTTCAACTTTTGTTGCAGTATTTAGATCGCTGAAATCTCCTTCAGTAACTTTAGATGCATCAGCACCTTTAGCACCAACTATATCAAAAGTTTCCCCAAGAGTTTTCTTAACATTTCCGTCGTTTCCAGCAAAATTAATTCCTTTTAGAACTTTTGCAGGTTTTTTACCTCCAGCATCATTAGGGTCTTTTGGTTGTTTTGTATCAGGATCTATTATTTGTCCTTTTTCGTTTATAGGATTTCCATCTTCGTCAACTAAATTACCTTTATCATCAGTTTTATTTTCGTAAAGATCTGAATTATCTGTAACTCCTGATTTAGCATATTCTTTAAGTTGTTTTAAGTTAACAGCGTCGTTATCTTTAGTAGCGTCAGCAACATTTCCTAATTGTGTAGGTTTTGTTGTTGTTCCGTCAGCATTTACTGCACTTAAACGTACTTTTGCATCATCAACAGGAGTAGCAGTAGTTGGTTCAACA
>JAEWEF010000057.1 GCA_023389595.1 Fusobacteriota bacterium | reverse complement strand
GGAGTTTTAACAACAAATTCAATCGAAGAGGCAATAGAAAGAGCTGGAACAAAAGCTGGCAACAAAGGATTTGATACTGCAATGACTGGAATTGAAATGGTGAATTTATTAAAGGAGATGTAATACCTATGCGTGAACAAGAATATATGCAAATGGCAATAGAATTAGCAAAAAAAGGAGAAGGTCACGTAAATCCTAATCCACTTGTTGGAGCAGTTGTAGTAAAAGATGACAAAATTATAGGACGTGGGTATCACAAATTTTTTGGAGGACCACACGCCGAAGTTTATGCCTTAGAAGAAGCAGGAGAATTTGCTAATGGAGCTACTTTATATGTCACACTTGAACCTTGTTCACATTTTGGAAAAACACCACCTTGTGTTAATAAAATAATAAATTCCGGTATAAAAAAATGTTATGTTGCTATCGAAGATCCTAATCCACTTGTTGCAGGTAACGGAATTAAACTTTTGAGAGAAAAAGGAATAGAAGTTGAAGTTGGTCTTTGTGAAAAAGAAGCTAGAGATTTAAACAGAATTTTTCTAAAATATATAAAAGAAAAAATTCCATTTCTTTTTGTAAAATGTGGTATAACTTTAGATGGAAAAATTGCAACAAAAACATTTAATTCTAAATGGATAACTAACAGTTTATCAAGACAAAAAGTTCAAGAGTTAAGAAATAAACATATGGGAATTATGGTTGGTATAAATACAGTTTTAAGAGATAACCCGAGTTTAGATGCAAGGGTTGAAAATGCAAAAAATCCTTATCGTATAGTTGTGGACCCATATTTAGAAATAGATATTGATTCTAAACTTTTAAAATTTGATGATAAAAAAGTAATTATAATAACTTCATCTGAAGAAAAAAATAATACTAAAAAAATAAATTTAGAAAAAAATGGAATAAAATTTATAGAGCTTGAAGGTAGAAAATTTTCTTTTGCAAAAATGTTAAAAGAGTTGGGTTCTTTAGGAATAGATTCAGTTTTGTTAGAAGGCGGAGGAAATTTAATATCTAGTGCTTTTAAAGAAAAGGCAATAGATGGTGGCGAAATATTTATTGCTCCAAAAATTATTGGAGATAGCGAAGCTATACCTATGGTTTCAGGCTTTGACATAAATAATTTAGATGAAGCAATTAATTTAGAAAATGTAAAAATAAATAGTTATGGTAATAATTGTTCGATGGAATTTTATCGTTAAGGAGATATTATGTTTACAGGATTAGTTCAAGAAATAGGAAAAGTTTTGAGTGTTCAAAACGGAAATTTATCATTAAAATTAAAAATCGAATGCAATAATGTAATAAAAAATGCTAATATAGGAGACAGTATAGCAACAAACGGTGTTTGTTTAACTGCAACAGAAATTGGTGAAAATTATTTTATTGCGGATTGTATGTATGAAACTGTAAAAAGAACTAATCTTAAAAGATTGAAGATAGGTGACAAGGTTAACCTTGAAAAATCAATCACATTATCAACTGAACTTGGTGGGCATTTAGTTACAGGAGATGTTGATTGTGAGGGGGTGATATCTTCAATCAAAAAAGAGGGCATAGCAAAAATATATGAATTCAAAATTGATAGAAAATATATGAAGTACATAGTTGAAAAAGGAAGAATAACTATAGATGGAGCTAGCCTTACTGTGATGATATTAAAAGATGATGTTTTTGGAATATCTCTTATACCTCACAGCCAAGAGTACATAACACTTGGTAGCAAAAATGTGGGAGATATTGTAAATATAGAAACAGATTTGATTGCAAAATACATAGAGCGATTTATGTTTTTTGATAAAGAAGAAAAAAAATCAGAAAAAAAATTAACTGAAGCATTTTTATTAGAAAATGGTTTTTAGGAGGAATAATGAAAACAATTTACAAAATTGAAGAAGTACTAGAAGATATCAAAAATGGGAAACCAATAATAGTTGTCGATGATGAAAACAGAGAAAACGAAGGAGATCTATTTGTTGCTGCCGAAAAAGCAAATTACGATTCAATAAATTTGATGGCAGTAAAAGGCAGAGGTCTTACTTGTGTACCTTTGACAGAAGAGCACGCAATAAAACTTGGTTTAGATCCTATGACAGCAAGAAATACAGATGCAAAATGTACTGCATTTACAGTAAGTATTGATGCGAAAGAAAACACAACTACTGGTATATCAATAGCTGATAGGCTTACTACTATTCAAAAAATAGCTGATGACAAATCTGTTGCTAAAGATTTTACAAGACCAGGACATATATTTCCACTTATAGCAAAAAAAGGTGGTGTTTTAGAAAGAAACGGTCACACTGAAGCCGCAGTTGATTTATGTAAAATTTGTGGATTAAAACCAGTTGGTGTGATATGTGAAATATTAAAAGATAATGGTGAAATGGCAAGAATGGACGATTTAGAAATTTTTGCAAAAGAAAATGATTTAAAAATAATAACTATAGAAGATTTAATTAAATACAGAAAAAAATATGAAAGTCTTATGAAAATTGAAGTTGTTGCAAATATGCCAACTGATAACGGAACTTTTAAGATAGTAGGGTTCGAAAATAACTTAGACGGAAAAGAACATATTGCTCTTGTAAAAGGGGATGTAGACGGAAAAGAGAAGGTGCCTGTTCGTATACATTCTGAATGTTTTACAGGAGACATACTTGGATCGATGAGATGTGATTGCGGATCTCAATTAAAAACTGCTATGAGAAGAATAGACAAACTTGGTACTGGAATAATACTTTATCTTAGACAAGAAGGTAGAGGTATAGGACTTATAAATAAGTTAAAAGCATACAATTTGCAAGAACAAGGAAGGGATACCTTAGATGCAAATTTAGATTTGGGATTTGAGGCTGATATGAGAGATTATGCTGTTGCAGCTCAAATGTTAAAAACTTTGGGAGTGAAATCTGTAAAACTTCTTACAAATAACCCTCTGAAAATTCAAGGTCTAGAAGAATATGGTATAGAAGTTGCTGAAAGAGAAGAGTTAGAAATTCCTCATAACCATATCAATGAGGGATATTTAAATACAAAAAGATTCAGAATGGGACATATTTTGAAAGGGAAATAATAAAATTTTTATTTTTTAAAAAAAGGTGTATAATATGAATATCAATTTTTTTAAAATGGAGGTTATGTTATGAAAAAAATTTTATTAGCTACTATGGCGGTTATGTCAATCAGTGCATTGGCTTCTAATAATGTTTATATTAAATTAGGTGGCGACGCATATACTCACTACGATAAAGTAAGTTTAACAACTCAACCAGATAATAAAACAATAGATATCATTAGCCCTGAAAAAGGAAGAGGTGTAGGAGGATTTGTTGAAGCTACAACAGATTTAACTCCTGAATTCGAAGTTGGATTAGGAGCTGGATTCATTGGTCGTTACAATGGAGCAAACGAAATTATAGATAGCGAAAGATATGAAGTAAACAAACCTAGATATTCTTCTATACCAGTTTACGCAACAGCAAAATTTAACATAGCAAATGATAGTGAAATAACTCCTTATGTAAAAGCAGATATAGGATATTCTTTTAACAAAGTAAACGGAGATTTTAAACAAACTGAAGTTGGAAAAAATACTACTGAAACATATAACACAAAAGTTGCAAACGGTCTTTATGGTGGGCTTGGAATTGGGGCAGAATATAAAAACTTTTTAGCAGAAGTTTCTTACAACTATATTAATTCAACTATCACTCTTACTCCAGAAAAAGAGAAAGATGCAAAAGGAGAAGCAAAATCTTATGGTAATAAAGCTGTAAGAGTTTCACTTGGATATAAATTTAACTTCTAATTTATAACTAAAAATTTAAAAAGCATGAATTTTATTCATGCTTTTTTTTATTTATTAAATTCCTTCGTCTTCTTCTATTAAAATGTTCATTTGCTGCCAATCGT
>JAEWEF010000030.1 GCA_023389595.1 Fusobacteriota bacterium | reverse complement strand
TCTACCGCTGAAGAAGACGAAAGTTTAAAAAACGAATTGAAAAATTCTGAAAAAGACAGAAGTGAATTACTTATGATAGTTGATCTTGAAAGAAATGACTTGCATAGAATTTGTGATAAAAAAAGTGTAAAAGTCACAGAACTTTTTGAAGTTGAAACTTACTCCACAGTTTTTCATCTTGTGTCGACTATAATTGGTAAGCTAAAAAATGATTATAAGTTTAGCGAACTAATAAAATCAGTATTTCCTGGAGGATCGATTACCGGAGCACCTAAAATAAGGGCAATGCAAATTATAGATGAACTTGAACATTCAAGAAGAAATATTTACACCGGTTCACTTGGTTACATTTCATTTGATGGCAAAATCGATTTAAATATAATTATTAGAACGCTTTTGTACAAGGATGGAAAATATTATCTCGGAGTTGGTGGCGGCATAACTTGTGAGTCGGATCTTGAGTTTGAATACGAAGAAACGTTACAAAAAGCGAAGGCGTTGCTTGAAGCTTTAGGAGATTAAAATGAAAGTCAATCTTGATGATGGATATAGTTTTGGATTGGGAGTTTTTGAGACTCTACACATAAAAAATGGTAAGGCAATTTTTTTGGACGAACATTTAAAAAGATTAAATGATGGATTAAAAATTTTAAATATAGATAAAAATTTAGAAAAAAATTTTGTGCTGAATGAGATTTCAAAAATTAATTTTATAAAAGAGGATGAAGTTCTGAAAATAATAGTTTCGGAGCAAAATACAATTTTCAATACAAGAGAGTACGTTTATAAGGATAGCGACTATAAAAGAGGCTACAACATTAAAATTTCTGAAATAAAAAGAAATGACACCTCTCCATTTATCTACATTAAAAGTTTAAACTATGCAGAAAATATTTTTGAAAAAAGAAAATATGCAAAAAAATACGACGACGTTCTCTTTTTAAATTTAGAAGGAGATGTTTGTGAATGTGCTACGAGCAATCTATTTTATGTTAAAGATAACAAAATATTTACTCCTAAGCTAGAAAGCGGTCTATTAAATGGCATAATTAGACAGTACATTTTAAAAAATTATAAAGTTAGAGAAAAGTTTATAACTATCAAAGAATTGTTAGATGCCGACGAAATTTTTGTAACTAATTCTTTAATCGGTATTATGCCTGTTGTACGGATAGAAGAAAAAAGATTTAAAATTGGCAGTGTAACGATGAAAATTTTAGCAGATTACAAAGAATATATAAATAACAAATATAAAAAGGGGGAGATTTTATGAAAAAAGTTATTTTTATTTGTTTGCTAGCTAGTTTATTGATGGTTGGTTGTGGCTCTAAAAAGTTAGATGTAAACGATATAGAATATGATTTTACTACTAATAAAGTTTACATAAAGGGAACTAAAAAACTGGCTAACGGCACTCTAACTTTAAAAGAGGGCGAATCTAAAGCGGAAATGGAAATTAAAGATGGAGTTGTTACAAAATTTAGAGTATACGATCAAAATGGAAAAGTTATACTAGAAGGAGATGGAAGTGACATGTTTCCTTTAGGTCTTCCATTCTAATTTTTTACGGCAAACTACTAAAACCTTTACACTTTTGTGTGAGGGTTTTTTATTTTCGATTTTCAGAATTAATTAAAAAAATCTTGAAAATTTTTTTAATTAATGATAAAGTTTATTATATTAGTAAATAATTGATGGGAAATGACATGATATATCAAAGAACGGAACTTCTTATAGGAAGAGAAAATTTAGAAAAACTTAAAAAATCTCACGTTGCAATTTTTGGATTGGGAGGTGTTGGCGGATATGCCGTCGAAGCTCTTGCACGAATTGGTGTTGGTGAACTTACCATAGTCGATTTTGATAAAATTGACGTAACAAACATCAACAGACAAATTATTGCGACGACGGAAACTGTTGGAAAATTTAAGGCGGATGTGATGGAGCAACGAATAAAATCTATCAATAGCGATATAAAAGTTCACGCCTACAGAGAAAAATTTACAAGAGAAAACGCCGATAAATTTTTTGAAAATCGTTACGATTATATTATCGATGCAATCGATTTGATAACGCCGAAATTGGATTTAGTTGAAAGGGCATTAAAAGAAAACTTAAAAATTATCTCTTCTATGGGAACGGGAAATAAAATCGATCCGACACGGTTTGAAATTACAGACATAAAAAAAACTTCAGTTTGTCCTCTTGCAAGAGTTTTCAGAAAGGAATTGAAAGCTAGGGGAATAAAAAAGTTAACTGTCGTCTATTCAAAAGAGGAACCGAAAAAACCTTTAAATGTTGATGGAAGCAGAGCAAAATCTGTAAATTTAGGAAGTGTATCTTTCGTTCCGCCAGCAGTTGGTTTAATTTTAGCAAGTCATGTCGTTAAAGAAATATGTAATCTATAATGGAGGAAATTATGAAAAAGATAGGTATTTTTTATGCTACAGCAACTAAAACTACTCTTGGAATTGTTGATGAAATAGAATTTTTATTGAGAGATGATGAGTATCAAACTTTTAATGTTAAAGACGGAGTAGAACAAATTAAAGATTTTGAAAACTTAATACTAGTTTCTCCCACTTATCAAGTTGGTGAGCTTCACCCACATTGGATGAAAAAACTTGACGAGCTAGAAAAGATGGATTTTTCTGGAAAAGTTGTGGGACTTGTTGGTCTTGGTAATCAGTTTGCATTCGGAGAATCTTTCTGTGGTGGGCTAAAATTTTTATACAATATCGTGAAAGAAAAGGGTGGGAAAATAGTTGGTCTTACTGATATGGACGGATACCATTTCGAAGAAACTGACATAATAGTGAACGGTAAATTTATGGGACTACCTCTTGACGAAACTAATCAGGCAAACTTAACCCCTGAAAGGTTAAGTAAATTTATAACTGAAATCAAAAAAGATTTTAAATAAAATTATTAATAAATAAATTAAAAAACTAGACTCTCTCTGAGAGTCTTTTTTGAAATTAAAACAAACTGTGATATAATGAAAAAATATTAAAATTATGGGAGAAATTTATGTTGAGAATAGGTAACGGTTATGACGTACATAGATTAGTCGAAGGGAGAAAATTAGTTTTAGGTGGAGTGGAAATTCCACACGACAAGGGTGTGCTTGGCCATTCTGACGGCGATGTTTTATTACACGCAATCACTGACGCCATAATAGGAGCTCTAGGTCTGGGGGATATAGGTTTACATTTTCCCGACACCGACGAAAAATTTAAAAATATAGATAGTGCCATACTGTTAAAAAAAATAAATGAAACTATGCTTGAAAAAAAGTTTAAAATCGTAAATTTAGATAGCACGGTCGTAATACAAAAACCTAAACTTAGACCGTACATTGACGAAATTAAAAAAAACATAGCTAGCATATTGAACGTCGATGCAGAAATAATAAATGTTAAGGCTAAGACTGAAGAAAAACTCGGCTTTACTGGAGATGAAAGCGGAGTAAAGGCTTACAGTGTCGTTTTGCTAGAAAAGTAGAAACTATTTTGAGGGGAATTTAAATGATTTTTAATTTGGACAGAAAATTTTTGAAAATGGTAGTGCCTCTTGCACTACCTATCATTTTACAAAATTTAATAAATGTTGGAGTATCTATTGCTGACGTAGTAATGCTAGGTAGACTCAGCGAAACTTCTTTGGCAGCTGCCTCTCTTGCAAGTCAAATAACATTCGTGCTGACACTTATAATGTTTGGAATGGCTTCTGGAGCAAATGTTCTTACGGCACAGTACTGGGGTAAAAAAGATTTAAAAACTATAGAAAAAATTATGGCGATAGGAATAAGAAATTCTTTTTTTGTATCGTCAATTTTTTTCTTTTTTGCTCTATTTTTTCCAAGATTTCTGATGAGAATTTTTACCAACAACGAAATAATAATTTCAGAGGGAATGAAATATCTGCGTGTAATTTCATTTTCCTACATAACGGCATCCATATCGACAGTCTACCTAACAGTTTTGCGTAGTGTAGAAAAAGTAAAAATTTCAACCGTCGTCTATGGATCATCCTTTTTAATAAATATTTTCATAAACTACGTTTTAATTTTTGGAAAATTTGGATTTCCGTCTCTGGGTATAGTTGGTGCGGCAATAGGTACACTTTGTGCAAGACTTATCGAAATAAGTATAGTGCTAATTTACAATCACAATATAAGACATTTTGTACACATAAAATTAAAATATATATTAGAAAATAATAGAATTTTAAATCACGACTTCTATAAATATTCCATACCGGTAGTATTAAACGAACTTTTGTGGAGTATGGGAGCGGCAGGAATTTCTGTTATAGTAGGAAGAATAGACAGTTCTTTTATAGCTGCAAATGCAATAAATTCTACCATAAGGCAGTGTGTTATGCCTATGGCATTCGGAGTTGCAAGTGCAACTTCCGTTATACTTGGCAGAACAATAGGAGAAAAACAATATAAAAAAGCCATAGAATATTCACACAAATTTTTACAATTAAGTTTCATTTCTTCCGTTGTAGCAGGAGCATTAATTTTATTGGGTATGCCACTAATCGTTAAATTTTTCGGATTAAATGACATGGTAACATACTACTTAAAATTCATGTTAAAAGTTAATGTTGTATATTCTCTTGCTCAAGGAATTACCGTATGCCTCGTTGTCGGAATATTAAGATCGGGTGGCGATACAAAATTTGCTCTTGCAGTCGACACGGGTTCTGCCTGGTTCGGCTCTCTAGTGCTTGGAGCACTAGCAGCATTTTACTTTAAACTTCCACCAAAAATCATATTTTTATTTTTAATGTCTGACGAAATAATAAAATTACCATTTTTATTATGGAGATACAAAAGCAAAAAATGGTTAAACAATGTTACAAGAGAATTGTAAAAAGGAGTATAAAATGGAAAGAGGATACGTTCAGATTTATACCGGCAATGGAAAAGGGAAGACGACTGCAAGTCTCGGATTAATTATGCGGGCTTTAGGAAACGATTTTAAAGTTTTGCTCATACAATTTTTAAAAGGAAGAGATTACGGAGAATTACATTCGCTATCAAAATTTGAAAGTTTGAAGATAAGTCGATATGGTCGTGGCGTTTTCATAAAAAGTAAAGAAAATTTAACCGATGAAGATGTTTTTCTTGCAAGAAATGGATACGAGCATTTAAAAAATGCACTTCTATCTGATGAGTACGATTTAATAGTTGCCGATGAAATTTTAGGAACTCTTAGATACGATTTAATTTCTATCGACGAAATAAAAAATTTGATAAAAATCAAAAACGAAAAAGTTGAATTTGTTTTAACGGGGAGAAATGCTCCTCAAGAATTGATAGATATGGCTGATCTTGTAACTGAAATGAAAGAGATAAAACATTATTTTAAAAAAGGAATTATGGCAAGAAAAGGAATAGAAAAATAAAAGCTGCACGTGTGCAGCTTTTTCATTTACTGTAAAGTTTCTAATAAAATTTGTTCCTCGTTATAAATTTCTTTCGTGATATCCGACTGTTCATAAAAATCTAGCCCAAATTTAGTTAAATAATCTTCAAAATATTTTGTAATCTGATATGCAAAGTTGGCGTCATCTACTTTAATAATGGTAGATATAGATTTAAATAAATCTTCCTCTCCCATAGAAAAAGATCCAAGATAGACCGTATCATCTATTAAAATAAAATTAAGTTTACTGTCAGAAATTCTATCTCCATTCACTGTTGTGTCTAAAATTTTTAAATCGAATGCCGACTCAAAAACAAGGCTTCTTATATCCCTGTTTTGTGTATTCTGTAGTTTTTTGTTAAGATTTTCTAAATGTTCGTCATTTCTCATTATGATAGATTGTTTTTCGTTTTGAAAATCTTCTTCAGTTTCGGTAAGCTCTTCCAATTCATATTCGCCGTCACTTGCAGCTTTTTTGCTGGAAAAAATAGCAAAAAGAGCAACACAAGTAACTACCAACGCCATCAAAGAAAAAACGGC
>JAEWEF010000029.1 GCA_023389595.1 Fusobacteriota bacterium | reverse complement strand
GACATTTTATTTTTTTTACTGAAAAGAGCAAGCACTAAAAAATATGCTGTACCAACTCCGGCAAGGTATTTAAATGAGTATTTGTTTTCTTCTCTTTTTGGATTGATAATTGCTAGAGCGTTTGGTAATTCTCCTAAAATTTCGTGATGATCCGTTATGATAAAATCTATTCCAAGTTCGTTACCAAAATTAATTTCTTCCAAAGAATTTATTCCACAATCGACGCTTATTAAAAGTTTACAGCCCTCTTCACTCAATTGTTTTATTGCATCCTTATTTAGACCATATCCCTCATCTCTTAAAGGTATGTAAAAATTTATGTCGGCGTCAAGTTCAGAAATGGCTAAATACAATAAGGAAACAGAAGTGATTCCGTCAACATCATAATCTCCATAAATATAAATTTTTTCTTTATTTTCTATGGCACGCAAAATTCTATCAACGGCCTTATCCATATCTTGCATATCGAAAGGGTTGATTTGAATTTCATCGTCCATACTTATATTTCTTTTTTGTAAAATATTTTCTACACTCTCATCAATGTTAGTGAAATTTCTATGAGTAAGCGTATATTTTTTTTCTATCCATTTTGTTTTTTTCATAATATACCTCTAAAGTTTTTATAATTAATTATAACACATTTATATTTTATTTGTATTCTTGAAAAAATGACTAAAAAAATATATAATTTTATAGTGAAACTTGATTTTGTGTTTGGAGTTTAAGGAGTAGTATGAGTATCAAAAAAAATATAATTTTACTTTTAAGTGAAGTTGAAAATGGAGCGTTTTCGAATATAATTTTAAACGAGCATTTTCAGAAAAATAAATACGGCAGAAAAGAAAAAGCTTTTATTACGGAAGTTTTTTATGGAGTGTTAAGAAATAAGATCTACATCGAATACTGCTTGCAAACACTAACTAGAGAAATTAAAAAAAATTGGTTGAAAAATTTATTGATGATATCTATCTATCAAATAAAATTTATGAATAGCGATAATGCCGGTGTCGTTTTTGAAGCTGTTGAAATTTCTAAAAAAAAATACGGAGTATCTGTTTCGAAGTTCATAAATGCCGTCCTAAGAAATTACATCAAAACTGAACAAAAAATAATAGAAGATTTGGAAGAAAAAAAACAATTCGATATTTTATATTCCTATCCTAAATGGTTTTGTGAATTGCTTGAAAAACAGTATGGCAACGATTTTGTTGACGCAATTAAATCGTATAAAAAAATTCCATTTATTTCATTCAGAATAAATAAATTGCAGTACTCTAAACAGGAATTTGAAAATCTATTAGAAAAATTAAATGTAAATATTATTAAAAAAATTGATAGCGTTTACTATGTAGATAGTGGAATATTAATAAATACCGAAGAATTTAAAAATGGTAAATTTATAGCACAGGATGCCTCATCTTATCTTGCGGCAAAATTTTTAGATGTAAGAGCTTTTGATACAGTTTTAGACACTTGTGCAGCTCCCGGATCAAAAACTACAACTATGGCAGAATTTATGAATAATCAGGGAGAAATCGTTGCGATAGATATACATAAAAACAGAGTAAAACTTATAGAAGAAAATTGTAAAAAACTTGGAATAAATATTGTTAAAGCTGTAACAATGGACGCAAAAAACGTCAATAAGCAGGGTAAAAAATTTAATAAAATTTTGGTAGATGCACTTTGTAGCGGATACGGTGTAATAAGAAAGAAACCAGAAATTTTATTTGGAAAGCAGACTGATATAGAAGAAATTTCCAAATTGCAATATGAAATTTTGTGTTCGGCAGCGGACATATTAAAAGTTGATGGAGATTTAGTTTATAGTACCTGCACCATAACTGATGATGAAAATATAAATAATGTCAAAAAATTTTTAAGAAATCACAAAAATTTTTATGTGAAAAAAATATGTGTACCAGAAAACGTCAATGGACACATAGACGAAATCGGAGGATTAGTAATAGATTACAAAGAAGAAATTATGGATAGTTTTTATATAATAAAATTATCCAAAAGGAATGATTAAAATGTTAGAAGAATTAACGAAGGCCAATGAATATATCGTTAACAAAATAGAAAAATATGTAGAGATGAATGAAATTTTAAGAGAAATAGAAACTTCATCTCTTGAAAATAATGTTCCAATTATTAGCAAGGAAACTGCAGAATTTATAAAATTTTTGATAAGATCTAATAAAAATATTAAAAATGTTTTAGAAATTGGGACAGCGACTGGATATTCTGGTATAACTATGTTAAATGAAATTATAAATAGAAATGGATTTTTAACTTCCATAGAGATAGACGAAAAAAGATATGGCGAAGCGAAATTAAATTTTAAAAAAATGAAAATTGATGAAAAAAACTATAACTTAATTTTAGGAGATGCGTCCTTAGAAATAGAAAAGTTAAATCAAAAATACGATTTTATTTTTATAGATGCGGCAAAGGGTCAGTATAAAAATTTTTTTGAAAAATCGTTTCAACTTTTAAATGATGGCGGTCTAATTTTTATAGACAACATTTTATTTAGAGGCTACATTTACAAAGAAATTCCTAAACGATATAAAACTATAGTGAAAAATCTAGATGAATTTATAGATTTTTTATACGAGAATTATAATTTTACACTGTTGCCATTTTCAGACGGTGTAGGTCTAATTTATAAAGACGGTAGAAAATAATTATGGAAAGGAAAAATATGTACAAAATAGTTTTAAAAAAGCAGTTGGTAGAAAATATTTTTTTGATGGAAATAGAGGCACCTCTTGTTGCAGCTGCGGCAAAACCAGGTCAGTTTGTTGTAGTTATTACGAATGAAAAAAGCGAAAGAATTCCACTTACAATAGCTGATTATAATACAGAGAATGGAACTGTAACTATAGTCGTACAAGTTGTTGGTGATGGGACAAAAGAATTATCTCTTTTAAATGAGGGAGAATATATAAGTGATTTTGTTGGTCCACTTGGTAGGGCTTCAGAATTTTTAGAAATGAGTTTAGAAGAATTAAAAAAAGAAAAATTTCTTTTTGTTGCAGGGGGTCTTGGTGCCGCTCCAGTTTATCCTCAAGTGAAATGGTTAAAATCGAAAGGTATAGATGTAGATGTAATAGTTGGGACAAGAACAAAAAATACTTTAATTTATGAAAACGAATTAAAATCCGTTGCAAAAAATCTCTACATAATGACTGATGACGGAACTTACGGAAGACACGGCCTTGTTACGAATGAAATTGAACGACTTCTAACTGAAGAAAATAAAAAATATACAAAAGTTATAGCCATAGGTCCAATGATAATGATGAAGTTCGTTTCACTTCTTACGAAAAAATTCAACATAAAGACTATAGTAAGCTTAAATCCAATTATGGTTGATGGAACCGGAATGTGTGGAGCGTGTCGTGTTACCATAGGAAATTCTGTAAAATTTGCCTGTGTTGACGGGCCAGAATTTTATGCCGATGAAATTGATTTTGACGAAGCAATAAAAAAACAAAATATGTATAAAGATTCTAAAAAGATTTGCTGTTCACACGAAAAAGAAGATAAAATTTTAAACGAAGAAATTTTAAATGACGAGGCAAAAAAAACTTTTAATAAAAAAACGAGGGTGAAAGATGTAGTTCAAGATCCTTGTGAAAGAATAAATAATTTTGACGAAGTGAGTCTTGGTTACACAGAAGAAATGGCGGTGCTTGAAGCGTCAAGATGTCTTGATTGTCAAAATCCTAGATGTGTGGTAAAGTGTCCAGTAAATATTCAAATACCAAAATTTTTAATGGAAGTACAAAAAAGAAATTTTAAAAAGGCTGCAGAAATAATTTTTGATAGCAATCCTTTTCCGGCAATATGCGGAAGAGTGTGTCCACAAGAAAATCAATGTGAAGGCAGCTGTATAGTAGGAATTAAAAATCAACCTGTCGCAATAGGAAGAATAGAAAGATTTCTTGGAGATTACATACGAAAAAATAATATCAGTTTTAATAAGTCGGGAGAAAAAAATCACAAAAAAGTTGCCATAGTTGGTTCCGGACCATCGGGCCTTTCATGTTCTTACGAACTTGCTAAAAGAGGCTACGATGTAACTATATATGAAGCTCTTCATAAATCTGGTGGAGTTTTAACTTATGGTATACCAGATTTTAGATTGCCGAAGGAAGATGTTGTAAAAACTGAAATTGATAATTTATTAAAGATGGGCGTAAAAATAGTTACGAATACTGTAATAGGAAAAACGATAGAAATAGATGAACTGCTAGATAAATTTAATTACGATGCAGTCTATGTTGCAACTGGAGCGGGAACTCCAAATTTTATGAAAATAAAAGGCGAAACGAGTAATGGTGTTTATTCTGCAAATGAATTTTTAACGAGGGCCAACCTTATGCATGCGACAAAAAGCGGATATAAAACTCCTATAAAAATTGGAGAAAAAGTTGCTGTTGTTGGTGCTGGTAATGTTGCAATGGATGCTGCAAGAACTGCTAAAAGAATGGGAAAAGAAGTTTTTATCGTTTATAGAAGAACGGAAGAAGAAGCTCCTGCAAGATTCGAAGAAATAGAACACGCTAAAGAAGAGGGAATAATTTTCAATTTTTTAACTAATCCTTTAGAAATAATACACGACGAAAATTTTAATGTTAAGGCAATGAAGTGCATAAAAATGGAATTGGGAGAACCGGACGAAAGTGGAAGACGTAGCCCGAAACCGATTAAAAATTCAGAATTTTTATTGGATGTTGATACGGTTATTATGTCTATAGGAACTTCACCAAATAGTATTGCTTTTGAAAATGCTAAGGATATAGAGGTTAACAGAAGAGGGTGTATAGTTGCAGATGAAGTTGGAAAAACATCGAAAGAAAAAGTTTATGCTGGAGGGGATATAGTAAGTGGAGCAGCAACAGTGATTCTTGCAATGGGAGCTGGAAAAAAAGCTGCAATAGCTATAGATGAAATGCTAAAATAATTTTAAAACACTCTTTTAAGAGTGTTTTTTTTATTAAAAATCAAATAGTTATTGAAAAAAAATAAAAAAGGAGTAAGATTGAAATAAGAGGTGATATTATGAAAATAAAAAATGTCAATACAGT
This sequence comes from Fusobacteriota bacterium, assembly GCA_023389595.1. Taxonomy (GTDB): domain Bacteria; phylum Fusobacteriota; class Fusobacteriia; order Fusobacteriales; family Fusobacteriaceae; genus Fusobacterium. The sequence continues at coordinate 613 of JAEWEF010000029.1, read as the reverse complement.
TTTATTCACACTGTTGTTAATCTGGTTGCCAACAATAATAGCCACATTTTTCTATTCTAGATTACCAGAACAGATACCAACACATTTTGATATTAATTGGAATCCCGACGCATATAGCAGTAAAAATTCATTTTTACTAATGTTTCCACTTATACTGTCAGTTGTTCATCTAGTTTGCGTTCTTGTAACTAATGCGGATCCAAAAATTAAAAATATACCTAAAAAAGTATTGCTTTGTTTATATGCCGTATGTCCATGTATAAGCATTTTCGTATCTCTCGTAACATATTCAAAAGTACTTGGCTATAATGTAAACTATAATTTCATATCATCAATAGCAATAGGTGTTTTGTTTTTAGTGAGTGGAAGATTTTTGCTACCTAAAACAAAACAAAACTATTCGTTTGGAATCAAAACTCCGTGGACACTAAACGATGAAGAAATCTGGGAAAAAACTCACATTTTTGGAGGTAAATGTTTTGTAGCTGCAGGAATACTAATGCTAGCCTCAATGTTTTTAGACAATCCGGACATAGTTATTTTTGTTGCTATTATAATAGCAGTTGGATTACCTTTTGTATATTCCTATATACTTTATTCCAAAAAATACAAA
>JAEWEF010000059.1 GCA_023389595.1 Fusobacteriota bacterium | reverse complement strand
TTCGTTGGTGATAATACTGATTTGATACAAATAAAAGAGGCACTTTTGCTAATAAGAAAAAAAATTATAAATATTATGAACGATATTTCAAAATTCGCTCTCGAAAATAAAGATGTTGCAACGCTTGGCTTTACACATTTTCAAGCTGCACAGTTAACTACAGTTGGGAAGAGAGCTACACTTTGGTTGCAAAGTTTGCAACTAGATTTTGAAGAACTGGAATTTAGAATAGAAACTTTAAGATTTCGTGGTGTAAAAGGTACGACAGGAACTCAAGCAAGTTTTAAAGATTTGTTTGCTGGCGATTTCGAAAAAGTTGAAGAACTTGATAAAAAAGTTGCAGAAAAAATGGGATTCAAAAAAAGATTCAAAGTTACGGGGCAAACTTACGATAGGAAAGTCGATTCAGAAATTATGAATCTTCTATCCAATATAGCTCAATCGGCTCACAAATTTACAAACGATTTAAGACTTTTGCAACATCTAAAAGAAATTGAAGAGCCTTTCGAAAAAAATCAAATTGGATCGTCGGCTATGGCATATAAAAGAAATCCAATGAGAAGTGAAAGAATATCTTCTCTTGCAAAATTCGTTATCGCCCTACAACAAAGTACAGCAATGACGGCTTCAACACAGTGGTTCGAAAGAACTCTTGACGACTCGGCAAATAAAAGATTATCACTACCACAAGCCTTTCTTGCAGTAGATGCCATACTTATTATCTGGAAAAATATAATGGAAGGACTTGTTGTATATCCAAAAAGTATAGCAAGAAGAATAAATTCTGAATTGCCTTTTATGGCAACTGAGTACATAATAATGGAATGTGTAAAAAATGGTGGAGATAGACAGGAATTACACGAAAGAATAAGAGTGCACTCTATGGAGGCGGGAAAGCAAGTTAAAATTGAGGGAAAAGAAAACGATCTGATAGATAGAATAATGGGTGACGATTATTTTAAATTGGATAAGCAAAAATTAATAAGCTTACTAGATCCCAAAAATTTTATCGGTTTTGCTCCCGATCAAACTGAAAGATATATAAAGGAAGAAATTCAGCCGTTGCTTGATAAGTATAAAGATTTAATTGGCATGAATTCAGAGTTAAAAGTATGATAAAAGAAGAAGATAAATACGAAATATATTTGATATTTTTAGTTTTACTTGGACTCTATCTATCACTTATGGAAAATTTAATACCCAAACCTTTTCCGTGGATGAAGATAGGGCTTTCAAATATTGCCGTCCTAATTGCTCTCGAAAAATTTGGAAAAAAAATGGCAATAGAAACTGTGCTGATAAGAATTTTTACTCAGGCTTTAATGCTTGGGTCCCTTTTTACTCCGGGATTTATTATAAGTTTGTCTGCAGGAGCTATCAGTACATGTGTAACAATATTTATGTACAGATACAGAAAATATTTGAGCATGCTTTCTATAAGCTGTCTATCAGCCTTCATACACAATTGTATACAACTTGTTGTAGTCTATTTTTTAATGTTTCGTAACATACCTATAAAATCAAAATCTATCATGATTTTTGTATTTCTTTTTTTACTTCTTGGTGTCGTTACTGGACTTATAACGGGATTTATAGTTGAAAAATTGAATTTAACAAAAAGAAATTTAATCACGAAAAAATAAGAGGTGATTTTTTTGAGAAAATATTTTGGTACTGACGGAATACGCGGAGAGGCCAATCTAATTTTAACCGTCGATTTAGCTTTGCGTTTAGGATACGCTCTGGGACACTATCTTAAAACACAAAAACCAAATAAAGATATAAAAGTTATACTCGGCACTGATACCAGAGTGTCTGGCTACATGCTACGATCTTCATTGCTTGCAGGTCTAACTTCCGTTGGAGTTAAGGTTGATTTTGTTGGAGTTTTACCAACTCCTGGAGTTGCATATATAACTAGAGCAAAAAAAGCTGATGCAGGAATTATGATATCCGCTTCTCATAATCCGGTTAAAGATAACGGAATTAAAATTTTTAATGCCGACGGATATAAATTGGCAGATGAGATAGAAGAAGAAATAGAAAAAATTATGGATAATTATCACGAACTCATAAAAAATCCTCTTGCCGGAGACAAGGTTGGAAGATTTAAATATGCACTTGATGAATATTACATGTACAGAGATTATTTGTTGAAATCTGTTAACACAAATTTCAAGGGAATGAAAATAGTAATCGATACAGCTAACGGAGCTTCTTATCGTATAGCAAAAGACGTTTTTTCAGAACTTGGTGCAGAAATCGTTTGCATAAATGATGTTCCTAACGGATACAACATAAATGTTAAGTGCGGGTCAACCGATATTGGAATACTTTCAAAGGTAGTAGTAGGATATCAAGCAGACCTAGGTCTTGCATACGACGGAGATGCGGATAGACTTATAGCAGTCGACAGAAATGGAAATGCAGTGGACGGCGACAAAATAATTTCCGTCCTAGCGATGAATATGAAAAAAGAAAATAAATTGAAAAACGATACCGTCGTAACAACAGTTATGAGTAATATGGGATTTGAAAATTATTTGAAAAATAACGGAATAAAACTTGTGCGTGCCAATGTTGGAGATAGATACGTTCTTGAAAAAATGAAACAGGAACAAATCAATCTTGGTGGAGAGCAGTCGGGGCATATAATACTAAGCGATTACAGTACGACGGGCGACGGAGTACTAACTTCCATAAAACTTGTCGAGGCTCTAAAACTTTCTGGAAAAGATTTAGTTGACATACAAAAAGAAATAGAAATCTGGCCTCAAACTCTTATAAACATCCGTGTCGATAACAGCAAAAAAAATAATTGGAAAGAAAACGAAAAAGTAGTTTCTTTCATAGAAAAAATAGAAGAGGAATTTAAGGACAAGTTAAGAATACTCGTAAGAGCGTCCGGCACAGAACCACTTATAAGAGTTATGGTTGAGGGACAATCTCAAAATTTAGTCGAAGAAAAATCCAAAATTATCGCTTCTTTTCTTGAAAAGGAATTGAACTAAAATGAAGAAAATAAAAAATTATTCTGAAAAATTTAAAAACGAAAAATTCAAAACAGAAAATTCAGAAAAAAATAAAAAAATTTTTTCTAGCGATTTAATAGTGGCACTAGGTTTGTTCGGAACCATCGGTTTTATTATTCTAGCAAATATACTCGTATGTATTTTTATCTATAAATTATTTGCAAGATATGTTTACGAAAGCAACCTCCTATTCATCTTTTTTGTAATAGTCGGGGTTATCAGTGGTTTTTATAATGTTTATAAGAACATTTTTATAAAAAAATAACTCAAATAGGTTCTCTATGAATAAAATAAAAAAAATTTTAAAAAATAGTACAATTTTAGCAACTTCAATATTTATTATCGGCTTGCTAACATTTAATATATATGTTATATTAATTTTTATTGGAGCATGTGTTTCCATACTGAGTTTCTACATGATGATACAGGATGCAAAACTTATTAGTTATGCAGAAACAACTAAACAAGGAACTAAAATAGCTAGACTAGGGTTTGCAAAAAGATTTTTTCTATATTTGGTTGTACTGTGTATAGCCGGATATTTTTATAAAGAAAAAGGTATTTTTTGTGTAGGCATAGGAATGTTGAATATAAAAATAAACATCTATCTTTTAACATTATACGAAAGATTAATTTTAAAGATTAATAAAATAAAGGAGGATAGTAAAAAATGGGATTAGGGCCTCTGGTATTTACACGTGGAGAACTCGTTGAAGGACCTAGAGTAGTTTTTCACATATTCGGTCTACCGATAAGTATTACGGTAGTTACTACATGGGTAATAATAGCACTAGTATTTATTATCTGTAAAATTGGAACTAAAAAATTAGAACTCGTTCCATCTAAAAAGCAACTTATTTTTGAAAGTATTTACAATTTTTTAGATTCTATAATCGGACAAATTTTAGGAGTGTGGAAGGATACTTACTCCTCATACATAGGAGGATTATTTATCTTTATCTTTCTTTCTAACATCGTAAGTTTTTTTCCAATTCCCTGGTTAAAATTTGGAGATAACGGCGTAGAAGTAATCACAGCACTAAGAACGCCGACTGCCGATCTTAATACTACCGTCGGACTTGCACTTATAACGACAGTAACCTTTATAGGAACATCAATAAAATTTAACGGACTTTCAGGATATTTAAAAGGGTTTACCAGTCCAAATCCTGTTATAACGCCACTGAACATAGTTGGCGAACTTGCAAAGCCAATAAATATTTCTATGCGTCTTTTCGGAAACATGTTTGCAGGGGGAGTAATAATGGGAATATTTTACTTCTTCGTGCCTTGGGTAGTGCCTTCACTATTTCATCTATATTTCGATTTAGTTTCAGGACTGGTACAAAGTTTCGTTTTCGTCCTTTTAACTATGGTGTACATAAGTGGTGGATTACCAGCTCAAGAACAATAAAAATAAACTTAAAAATAAATAAATTTAAAAATAAATAAATTTAAAAATAAATTTAGGAGGAATTAAATATGGATATGTTAACTGCTAAAACAATAGTAACTGCTGCATCAGCTGTTGGAATAGGTATAGCTATGGTTGCCGGAATAGGACCAGGTATAGGGGAAGGATATGCTGCAGGGAAAGCTGTTGAAGCTATAGCTAGACAACCTGAAGCTAAAGGGGACATCATGTCTACCATGATACTTGGAGCTGCGATTGCAGAATCAACTGGTATTTATGCACTTGTTGTAGCTCTTATTATGCTATATGCAAACCCTCTATTCGGATATTTAGGATAATTTAAAAAATTATACTAATAGTAGAGGAGGGTCGTAAAAATGGAAAAAATGCCTATAATTTCTATAGACTATACTCTTTTTTGGCAAATAATTAACTTTGCCATCTTAGTTTTTGTATTTCACAGATACTTTAAAAAACCAATATCTAAGATGCTTGCAGAAAGAAAAAAAATAATATCAGAAAACCTTCAAAATGCTGAAGAGGCTAGTACAAAAGCTAAACAGATGCAGGAAGAAGCTGATATGAATATAATAAAATCTAAAAAAGAGGCCTTAGAAATAATTAGAACTGCCGAGAGAAGAGCTAGTGACGAAGAAAGAAAAATAGTTACAGAAGCCAGAATGACTGGAGAAAAAATAATAAAACACGCTAGACTTGAAGTGGATAAAATGAAAAAAGATTCTCATCAATCTATGATAGATGAGGTTAAGGAACTTTCTATAGAACTTGCTGAGATTCTGCTTAAAGAAAAAATTGACGGTAAAATAGAATCTGAACTTATAAGTGAATTTATTTCGAAGGTGGGCGAAGAATAATGAAAGAAGAAATTATCATAGCTCAAAGATACGCCAGAGCAATTTACTCTTTTGCAGAAGAAAAAAATAAAGTCATCGAAGCGTATGACTTGCTTAAGTTTACTACCAAAACTTACGAAAGAGAAGAAAGTCTTAGAATTTTTCTTGAATCTCCTTTGATAACTCTTGAAGAAAAAAAAGATTTTGTTGCAAAAATTTTAATAAATTATCAAGAAGAAGATGAAGAGATAGAAAATATAATTTTCTATCTTCTAGAAAAAGGAAGAATTTCTTTTCTTAGAAAAATTTTAAATGAGTTTTTAAAAATTCATTACAAAAAAATGAAAATTGTTGATGTTAAAGGAATTTTCACCAGAAGATTGACCGACGAAGAATATCAAACACTTAAGGCAAATCTTGAGAAGAGAACGGGAAAAGAAGTCAATCTGGATATAATAATAGACAAAAAGATTTTGGGTGGAGGAATATTAAAAATTGGGAACCAAGTTATTGACGGGTCTCTCAGAAAAGATTTAAATATTCTTAAACAAAGACATTTTAACCAGGAGGTGTAACACTTGAAGATTAGACCAGAAGAAGTAAGTTCTATAATTAAAAAAGAAATCGAAAATTATAAAAAGAGCTTAGATATAAAAACTTCAGGTACGGTTCTAGATGTTGGAGACGGAATAGCAAAACTATACGGTCTTACAAACGCAATGTCAGGTGAATTACTTGAATTTCCGAACGGCGTTATGGGTATGGCTCTTAACCTAGAAAGTAACAATATAGGAGCCGTTGTTTTAGGAAATACCATGCTTATAAAAGAGGGAGACGAAGTTAAGTCTACAGGAAAAGTTGTATCAGTTCCTGCAGGGGAGGCCTTACTTGGTCGTGTTGTGAACGCACTTGGAGAACCGATAGATGGAAATGGAGATATAGAAACGGACGTTTATGTTCCTATAGAAAGAAAAGCTAGGGGTATTATAGATAGAAAACCAGTTTTTGAGCCTATGCAAACTGGTATCAAATCAATTGATGGAATGGTACCTATAGGAAGAGGACAAAGGGAACTTATCATAGGAGACAGACAAACAGGAAAAACTGCAATAGCAATAGATACGATAATAAATCAGAAAAATACGGGAGTTAAATGTATTTATGTTGCCATAGGTCAAAAAAGATCTACGGTAGCACAAATTTATAAAAAATTACAAGATGCCGGAGCTATGGACTACACTATTATAGTTGCAGCTACAGCTTCAGAATCTGCTCCTTTACAATATATGGCACCGTACACAGGAGTATCTATGGGAGAGTACTTTATGGATAAGGGAGAGCATGTGTTGATAGTTTATGATGACTTATCTAAACATGCGGTAGCTTACAGAGAAATGTCGCTACTACTTAGAAGACCGCCTGGCCGTGAAGCCTATCCAGGAGATGTATTCTATCTACATTCAAGATTACTCGAAAGAGCAGCTAAATTATCTGACGAATTAGGCGGAGGATCAATAACAGCCTTACCTATTATAGAAACACAATCAGGAGATGTTTCTGCATATATACCAACAAACGTTATTTCAATAACTGACGGACAAATTTTCTTGGAAACTCAACTTTTTAATTCAGGATTTAGACCTGCAATAAATGCTGGAATTTCTGTGTCAAGAGTTGGAGGTAATGCTCAAATAAAAGCGATGAAACAAGTTGCATCTAAAGTTAAATTAGAGCTTGCTCAATATACGGAATTACAAACTTTTGCTCAATTTGGATCAGATCTTGATAAATCTACTAGAGCACAATTAGAAAAGGGTGAAAGAATTATGGAAATTCTTAAACAAAATCAATACAACCCTTATCCAGTTGAAAAACAAGTTTTATCTTTCTATTTGGTAATCAACAATCATCTATCAACTATTCCGGTAGCTGATGTTAGAAGATTTGAACAAGATTTCTTAGAATATGTTGATAAAACAAGTGACATTTTAAATTCTATAAAAGAAAAACAAGTTTTAGATAAAGAAACTGAAGAAAAATTAAAAGCTGTTATATCAGAATTTAAAAAGACGTTCAATTAAGGAGTAAAGTATGGCTGGAGCTAAAGAAATTAAAGGTAGAATTAAAAGTATACAGTCAACTCGTCAAATAACTAAAGCTATGGAAATAGTTTCAACAACAAAATTTAAGAGATATTCTGAAATGGTTGTTAAATCTAGGCCTTACGAAGAATCTATAAAGACTATTTTAAAACATATTGCTAGAGGAACTCAAAACGAAAGAAATATTCTTTTTGATGGTAGAGAAGAAGTGAAAAAAATAGCCATCGTTGTTTTCACAGCCGATAGAGGATTGTGTGGAGGATTTAATAACTTAACTCTTAGAGAATTAGAGAAATTAATGAAAAATAATGACGGCAAGGAAATAGAAATTATTGCTGTTGGAAGAAAGGCTATAGAATATTCAAGAAAAAGAAAATATAATATGACGAAATCTTTTTTGAGAATACCTTCCGATATGATAACTTCTATCTCGACAGATCTATCTTCTAAACTTGTTGAAGAATATATTGACGGGAAATATGATGAGGTATATTTAATTTATAACAGATTTATATCTGCATTAAGATATGATTTAACTACAGAAAAAATACTACCTATAGATAGATTAAAAAACGATGAAGAAAATAAAGTGAAGGCTAGTTATATTTTTGAACCTGATACAGAAACAGTTTTATCTTCATTACTACCAAGATTTATAAATGTACAGGTATATCAAGCTATGTTGAATAATATGGCTAGCGAGCACTCTGCAAGAAAAAACGCTATGAGTAATGCTACAGAAGCTGCCGAAGAAATGATAACGGATTTAAATTTAGCATATAATAGAAAAAGACAAGCAAGCATTACGCAAGAAATTACAGAAATAGTTGGAGGAGCTTCAACTATCTAGTATAAGGAGGCATATTGGTGAATAAAGGAACTATAACACAGATTATAAGTGCTGTTGTTGACGTAGCTTTTAATGAAGAATTACCTAATATTTACAATGCTTTAAAAGTAAACAATGGAGAAAAAGATATAGTACTTGAAGTTGAGCAGCATTTAGGAAACAATGTTGTAAGAACTGTTGCTATGGATTCTACTGACGGACTGAAGAGAGGTATGGAAGTAATAGATACTGGAGAACCCATAACTATTCCTGTAGGTAAGCCTGTTCTAGGGAGAATACTTAATGTTTTAGGAGAACCGGTTGACAACAAAGGACCTGTTGAAGCAACAGAATTTTTACCTATACATAGAGAGGCGCCGTCATTTGCAGAACAAAAAACTGAAACTGAAATTTTTGAAACGGGGATAAAAGTTATAGATCTATTGGCACCTTATATAAAAGGTGGAAAAATAGGGCTTTTTGGGGGTGCCGGAGTTGGTAAAACTGTACTTATAATGGAACTTATAAATAATATAGCAAAAGGACATGGAGGAATTTCAGTTTTCTCAGGTGTTGGAGAAAGAACTAGAGAGGGAAGAGACTTGTATGATGAAATGACTGAGTCTGGAGTTATTTCTAAAACTTCACTAGTTTATGGGCAAATGAATGAGCCACCCGGAGCAAGACTTAGAGTTGCACTTACGGGACTAACCATTGCAGAAAACTTTAGAGACAGAGATGGACAAGACGTTTTGCTTTTTATAGATAATATATTTAGATTTACACAAGCCGGATCAGAAGTTTCTGCCTTACTAGGAAGAATACCATCTGCCGTTGGATATCAACCTAATCTTGCAACAGAAATGGGAGCTTTACAAGAAAGAATAACATCTACACAATTTGGATCAATAACTTCTGTACAAGCTGTATATGTACCTGCAGATGACCTTACTGACCCTGCACCGGCTACAACTTTCTCTCACTTAGATGCTACAACAGTTTTATCAAGAAATATAGCGTCATTAGGAATTTATCCTGCAGTTGACCCTCTTGATTCAACTTCTAAAGCACTATCTGAAGAAATAATAGGAAAAGAACATTATGAAGTTGCAAGAGAAGTACAGTCTGTACTACAAAGATATAAAGAATTACAAGATATAATTGCCATACTTGGTATGGACGAATTATCTGACGAAGATAAAGTAATAGTATCAAGAGCTAGAAAAATAGAAAGATTTTTCTCTCAACCTTTCTCCGTTGCCGAACAATTTACAGGAATGGAAGGTAAATATGTTCCTGTTAGAGAAACTATCAGAGGATTCAGAGAAATTCTTGAAGGAAAACATGACGATTTACCTGAACAAGCATTCCTATATGTTGGAACAATAGATGAAGCGGTTTCAAAAGCAAGAGATCTTGAATAGGAGGTATCTATGTCAAAATTTAAATTGAACATTGTAACCTATTCAAAAAAATTGATGGAAAGAGAAGTTAAATATCTTAAAGTCAGAACTGTTGAGGGGGATATAGGTATACTTGCTAATCATTCTCCATTAGTTGTAGAGCTTTCGCCAGGAGAAATGAAAATAAAGGATGATAATAAAGATGAATATTATTATCTTTCTGGTGGATTTTTAGAAATTTCAAACAATGTTGTTAATATTATTGCCGATCAAGTTATTTATTCCTCTGATATAGATTATCAAAGAGCACAAGATCAGGTAGAAGAAGCAAAATTATTAATGGAAAAAGCTAAAAATGACGATAAGGCATTTTTAATGGCAGAGAAAAAATTGAAGGAAGCTCTTGCAAAAATGAGTATGAAAAATAGACTATAAAATGTAAATGGATAGTAAATGCTATCCATTTTTCATTTCAATTATTAATTTTAAAAATTAAAAAATAAAATGGTTGACAATATAAAAATGTTATGTTAAAATATCACATGTCGACTTCAGTAGATTCGGAATATAGCGCAGTCCGGTAGCGCACCTGCCTTGGGAGCAGGGGGCCGCAAGTTCGAATCTTGCTATTCCGACCATTTTGGGATGTCGCCAAGCGGTAAGGCAACGGACTTTGACTCCGTTATGCGTTGGTTCGAATCCAGCCATCCCAGCCATTTTTAAAACAATGTATTAAGTTTTCTTAATACATTTTCTTTTTTATGGGATATTTATATATCCTTTTTTTATTCTTTTTTATAAAATGTGATATAATTAGTATTATCACAAAAGGAGAATATTATGAATTTACCAATAGTAGCTGTATCTGGAAGCTTGATGTCACTCAAAGATGAAGATGAAAATTTTTTAGGTTATGAATATGCATACGTGGCAAACAATTACATTAATTCTGTTTCTAAGTCTGGAGCCACCCCAATAATATTACCTGTTGTTTCTGACGAGAAAATCATAAAAAATCAGTTAGAAATTTCTGATGCTTTAATATTAACTGGAGGGTATGATGTCAATCCGCATTTTTATAATGAGGAACCTTCTAAAAAAATAGGAAAAATTTGTACTGCCAGAGATGAATTTGATTTGAAATTAATAGAAATAGCTTTGGAATTGAAAAAGCCTATACTAGGTATATGCAGAGGAATGCAAATACTAAATGTTTATTTTGGTGGCACTCTTTATCAAGATTTGTCGTATAATAACGAATCACACATAGAACATAATCAGAAAGCTCATTATTCTGAGGGAACGCATTTTATAAAAATAGAAGAAGGAAGTTTTTTGTATAAAATTTCTGAAAAAAACGAAAGAGTAAATTCCTTTCATCATCAAGCAATAAAGGATTTAGCCGATAATTTTAAAGCTATAGCATTTGCGAATGATGGTGTCATTGAAGCAATAGAAAATAAAGGTAAAGATAGTATAATTTTAGGAGTTCAATTTCATCCTGAAATGATGTTTGAAAAAAACGAATTTGCTCAAAAAATATTTAAAGCTTTTATAGATGAAATTAAAAAAATATAGTATAATCAAAAGAAAACTTTAGGAGTTGATATTTATGAATATAGTTTTATTTGGAGCACCTGGTGCTGGTAAAGGAACACAAGCAAAATTTATAGTTGAAAAATATGGGATACCTCAAATTTCTACTGGAGATCTTCTTAGAGCTGCAGTTGCGAATAAAACTGATAAGGGTCTTGAAGCAAAAAAATATATGGATTCAGGAGCTTTAGTACCTGATGAAATAGTTAACGCTCTTTTACAAGAAAGACTTTCTGAAAAGGATGCAGAAAAAGGATTTGTACTAGATGGCTACCCAAGAAATGTAGCTCAAGCTAAATTGCTTGATGAAGTGCTTTCTAAAATAAATAAAGATATAGAAAAAGTTATAGCCTTAAATGTTGATGATAAAGAAATTATAGAAAGAATAACTGGAAGAAGAACTTCTAAAACTACGGGGAAGATTTATCATATAAAATATAATCCTCCTGTTGATGAAAAAGAAGAAGATTTAATTCAAAGAGATGACGATAAGGAAGAAGTTGTTGTAAAAAGATTGGAAACTTATAGAGAACAAACTGCTCCAGTTTTAGATTATTATAGAGCACAGGATAAAGTTATAGAAATAGACGGAAGCATGAAACTGGAAGATATAACTAAAGAAATATTTTCATTACTGGATAAATAAGAAGTGATTATATGAGATTGATTAAAACTTTGGAAGAAATAAAAGGCATAAAAAAAGCAAATCAAATTATTGCGAAAATTTATGAAGATATTATACCTCCGTATTTAAAGCCGGGAATATCTACTTCTGAAATAGATAAAATTATAGAAGATTACATAAGAAGTTGTGGAGCGAGGCCAGCGTGCATAGGAGTTCCAGGATATAAAGGTGCATTTCCTTGTGCCACTTGTATATCAGTAAACGAAGAAGTTGTACACGGAGTACCAGGGAACAGAATAATAAAAAATGGGGATATAGTCAGTATAGATATAGTTACAGAATTAAATGGTTTCTATGGAGATTGTGCCAAAACTTTTGCCATAGGAGAAGTTGATGAAGTTTCAAAAAAACTTTTGGATGTAACTGAAAAATCAAGAGAGATAGGTATAAGTAATGCAGTATCCGGGAATAGAATAGGAGACATAGGACACAGCATACAAAAATATGTTGAATCTAATGGATTTTCGGTCGTTAAAGATTTTGCTGGTCATGGTGTTGGATTGGCTTTACACGAAGATCCTATGGTTCCAAATTTTGGAAGATCTGGAAGAGGACTTAAAATAGAAAATGGTATGGTTCTAGCTATAGAGCCTATGGTAAATGTTGGAACTTACAAGGTTGCAATATTGGACGATGGTTGGACTGTTGTTACTCTTGATGGGAAAAGATCATCCCACTTTGAACATAGCATAGCTATAATAGATGGAAAAGCTGAAATACTTAGTTTACTAGATTAATAAAACAAAAAGAACATTTAGTTGTTCTTTTTGTTTTTTATTTAAAAAATAAAAAAAATTAGAAAATATTTTTTGACAATTATGTAAAAACACTTTTAGAATAAAGAAAAAATTGAATTTAGAATTTTGTTAAAAAAAATAAAAAAAACATAGATTTTTTTAAAAATCTATGTTAAAATATACTGAATTCCTATTCGATTGGAGGAAGTAATGTCAAAAAAAGATGTTATTGAATTAGAAGGTAAAATAGTGGAAGCCTTGCCTAATGCAATGTTTAAAGTTGAATTGGAAAATGGACACACTATACTTGGACACATTTCTGGTAAAATGAGAATGAATTATATCAAAATTTTACCTGGAGATGGAGTTACTGTACAGATCTCTCCTTATGACTTGTCAAGGGGTAGAATAGTTTACAGAAAAAAAGGTTAATTTTTTGAAAGGAGGTAAAAATGAAAGTAAGAGTTTCAATAAAACCTATTTGTGACAAGTGTAAGATAATCAAAAGACATGGAAAAGTAAGAGTAATCTGTGAAAATCCTAAACACAAACAAGTGCAAGGATAATTTTTTTTGAAAATTTAACACATTAACTAGGTTTATAGTACCTAAATTTTAAGAAATTAAGATATGGAGTACTGTAAAGGCATGGAGAGTCGTAGGACCGTTTCGTTATGACCATGTCGAAGAAAGTATTAGTCGATTAGTATATCGGCAAATATATATTCAACCAAAAATTACTTTAAAAAAGAGGAGGAAAAAATTTGGCTAGAATTGCAGGGGTAGATATCCCAAGAAACAAAAGAGTTGAAATAGCTTTAACTTATATCTACGGTATAGGAAGACCAACTTCTCAAAAAGTTTTGACTGAAGCTGGAGTTAATTTTGATACAAGAGTTAAGGATTTGACAGACGATGAAGTAAATAAGATCAGAGAAATTGTTGGCGGAATAAAAGTTGAAGGGGATCTTAGAAAAGAAGTAAGATTATCTGTTAAAAGACTTATGGATATAAAATGCTATAGAGGTCTTAGACATAGAATGCATTTACCAGTTAGAGGACAAAGCTCTAAAACTAATGCAAGAACAGTAAAAGGACCTAAAAAACCTATTAGAAAATAATCGTTTTGTTGATATAAACTCAGTAAGGGAGGTAGCTTAAGTTGGCTAAAAAAGTAGTAGCTAAAACAAAGAAAAAAAGTAAAAATATTCCAAATGGAGTAGCACATATACACTCAACTTTTAATAATACAATAGTTACAATAACTGATGTAGAAGGTAAAGTTGTTAGTTGGAAATCTGGAGGAACATCTAACTTCAAAGGAACTAAGAAAGGTACGCCATTTGCTGCACAAATCGCTGCAGAGCAAGCTGCACAAATTGCTATGGAAAATGGCATGAAAAAAGTTGAAGTTAAAGTTAAAGGACCTGGTTCAGGGAGAGAAGCTTGTATAAGATCTCTTCAAGCTGCTGGATTAGAAGTTACAAAAATAACTGACGTAACTCCTGTACCACACAATGGATGTAGACCACCAAAAAGAAGAAGAGTGTAATCATTAACTAATAAAAGGAGGAATATTTAATAAATGGCAAGAAATAGACAGCCTGTTTTGAAGAAATGTAGAGCACTAGGAATAGATCCAGTTGTGCTAGGAGTTAGCAAATCTTCAAACAGAGGAATTAGACCAAACGCAAATAAAAAACCTACAGAATATGCAATTCAATTGAGAGAAAAACAAAAAGCAAAATTTATATATAATGTAATGGAAAAACAATTTAGAAAATTATACGATGAAGCAACAAGAAAAACTGGAGTTACAGGGTTGTTACTTATCGAGTATTTAGAAAGAAGATTAGAAAACGTAGTTTACAGACTTGGTTTTGCTCAAACTAGAAGACAAGCAAGACAAATAGTTTCTCATGGACATGTAAATGTTAATGGAAGAAGAGTAAATATAGCTTCTTACAGAGTTAAAGTGGGAGATGTTATATCTGTTGCTGAAAACTCAAAAAATATAGAATTAATTAAAAAATCAATAGAAGAAAAAACTTCTCCAGCGTGGCTAGAATTAGATAAAACTGCATTTTCTGGAAAAGTTCTACAAAACCCAACAAAAGATGACTTGGATTTTGATTTAAACGAGGCTTTAATAGTTGAATTTTATTCTAGATAATGAATCCTTTTTGCTAGGAGTTGATTAAATGTTAAAAATAGAAAAACATGCTAGAGGTATAAATATAACAGAAAAAAAAGAATCAGAATTTAAGGGGCAATACATAGTTGAGCCTCTATATAGAGGATATGGTCATACTTTAGGAAACGCACTTAGAAGAGTTTTACTTTCTTCTATACCTGGAGCTGCAATAAAAGGTGTTAGAATAGATGGAGTTCTTAGTGAATTTTCAGTTATAGAAGGAGTTAAAGAGGCAGTCACAGAAATAGTTTTAAATATAAAAGAAATAGTTGTTAAAGCTGAAACTGCTGGCGAAAGAAAAATGACACTTTCTGTAAAAGGACCAAAGGTAGTAACTGCTGCTGACATTGTTCCTGATATCGGTATAGAAATAGTTAATCCAGAACAAATTATATGTACTATAAATACTGACAAAACTCTAGATATGGAATTTCTTGTTGATACAGGAGAGGGATTTGTAGTATCGGAAGAAATAGACAAAAAGGATTGGCCAGTTGATTATATTGCCGTTGATGTTATATACACACCTATCAGAAAAGTTGCATACTCAGTAGTCGACACTATGGTTGGAAGAATGACAGATTTTGATAAACTAACTTTAGATATCGAAACTGACGGTAGTATAGAAATAAGAGATGCTATTTCGTACGCAGTTGAATTATTACAATTACATTTTGAACCATTTTTAACAATAGGAAACAAAATGGAAAATTTAAGAACTGACGATGACGATGAAGAAGATGATGACAACGAAGAAGTAGTTACAGAAGAAAAGAAAGATATGAAAATCGAAGAGCTTGATTTTACAGTTAGATCATTTAACTGCTTGAAAAAAGCTGGTATAGAAGATGTTTCTCAACTAGCAACTATTACTAGATCTGAATTATTAAAAATTAAAAATTTAGGTAAAAAATCTCTTGACGAAATAATCAAAAAGATGAAAGATTTAGGATATGATCTAGATAAAAACGAGCCAATTGAATAATAAAATAAGGAGGAAGTTCTACTAATGAACCATAATAAATCATATAGAAAGTTAGGAAGAAGAGCTGATCATAGAAAAGCAATGATGAAAAATATGACTATTTCTTTAGTGAAAGATGAAAGAATAGAAACAACTTTAACAAGAGCTAAAGAACTTAGAAAATTTGCTGAAAGAATGATTACTTATGGCAAGAAAAATACTTTGGCATCAAGAAGAAATGCATTTGCATTTTTAAGAGACGAAGCTGCCGTAGCAAAATTATTCAATGAAATAGCTCCTAAGTATGCTGAAAGAAATGGTGGATACACTAGAATAATTAAAACTTCTGTAAGAAGAGGCGATTCAGCAGAAATGGCAATAATAGAATTAGTTTAAAAAATAAAAAAATAGGGGTTATAAAATACCCCTATTTTTTATTTATATTTGCTAG
>JAEWEF010000026.1 GCA_023389595.1 Fusobacteriota bacterium | reverse complement strand
CAAAATTTTATCTGTAAATTTTTTTAGCTCCGATATTTTATTGTCGAGTAAAACTATTTTATCATCTACATTAACTACTAAACTAAAACCTAGCTCCTCCATTTTTTTCGAATGTTCTGGCTTGGTAAATATAAACAGATGATTTATACCTCTTTCATTCTGATATTCTATCAATTTTGTAATTATCTTGTTAGAGATACCGTATCCCTGATAGTTGCTATCAACAGCTATACATTTTAAAACGTTGCCAGCAACTGAGCCGGTTCCTATAATTTTTCCGTTTTCTTCTAATACTATTGAGTGTTCAATATCTTCTTCCAAATTTAGGTCATGCAAATTTAAAAAATCTATCAGCTTATTTTTATCAAATTTATAGTTTAATAAAATTTCTCTAAATTCCATTTTCACCTCTAGAATAATTATGTAAAAAATAAACGAATAAAGTTATGATTATTAAGTCGGCACTTCCCCCTGGACTTATATTTTTTTTGATAAAATACCTATTAAATTTTTCCATAGACTTTACTATCATTTCGTCAGAAAAATTATTTTCTACTATTTTTGTATATTCCTCAGCACTCATTTTTTTAATTTTTTGCAGCTCATCAAAACTAGATCTTCCAATTATATTGGTGTCGTCTAGTTTTGACATGTAGTAAAAGAGCAAAATAATCAAAGAAGTTTCCAGGTTATATTTTTTTAAAAAATCATTTAATTTATTTATGCCGTCACAAAAAACTATTTCGTAGCCAGATATTGCAAGACCTCTTGCTCCAGTCAATCCGTATTTTTGATAGGCATCTATTCCTTTTGTATTTTGCTGTTTTTGTTTTAAATCGTCCAATAAATTTTTAGAAACTATTTTTATATTTTCTATTATTTTTTTACTTGTAACTTTTTTTTCTTTAGTATTTATGTTAGCCGCAACGGAAATTATTATTCCTAACGAAAAGATTGTGCCCTTATGTGTATTTATATTTTTTGTACTTTCATACATTTGTCTTTCTGCGTCTTTACCTATTTGTCTTAAATCTGACAAAAAATTTTCGTCTATATTTTTTTTGCTTCCGTATTCCCAACATTTTTTAAAATAGTCTTCAAGTGCAAAAGTCGAATCTATAAAAGTATAAAAATTCATATCGTTATGAGATCCGTTAGAATACCTACTAACTAATCCAGCCTTAGGAGATATACTCACTTCATATATTAGACTTTTTGTTGCAATCCTTGAAATCTCTGACGAATTTAGATTGTTATTTGCTCTAATTATTTCCATGTTTTTTCCTATTTAAATATAGCCAATAGCACTCCAGCAGCAACTGCTGACCCTATTACTCCAGCAACATTTGGCCCCATAGCGTGCATAAGCAAAAAGTTTGTCGGACTCTCTTCTTGACCAACTTTTTGTACAACTCTCGCAGCCATAGGAACGGCACTTACTCCAGCGGCTCCTATCATAGGATTTACTGTTCCGCCACTCAGTTTATACATTATTTTACCAAAAATTACTCCACCTGCAGTTCCACAAGAAAAAGCAAATAGTCCAAGTAAAATTATTTTTATTGTAGTAAGAGATAGAAAAGTTTCAGCATTGGCAGTTGCTCCAACCGTAGTCCCAAGACATATAGTTATTATATAAAGCATAGCTCCCTTTGCATGTTCAACTAAATTAGGAACTTTTCCAGATTCTTTTATTAAATTTCCAAGCATAAGCATACCAACTAGAGGAGCAGCAGACGGTATTAAAAGTATAACTAAAAGAGTAACAACTATTGGAAATAAAATTTTTTCTCTTTTACTTACCGTTCTAAGTTGAACCATTTTTACGGTTCTTTCTTTTTTGGTAGTAAGCAGTTTAATGATAGGTGGTTGTATAACTGGAACTAAAGCCATATATGAATACGCAGCTACCGCTATCGGTCCCAATAATTCTGGTGCCAATTTTGAAGTTAGATATATTGCAGTAGGACCATCAGCCCCACCTATTATTCCGATAGATGCAGCCTCTCTTCCGCTAAGTCCCAAAATTATAGAACCTATAAACGCTGCAAATATACCTATTTGAGCAGCAGCTCCCAACAATAAGCTTTTAGGGTTTGCTATCAGTGGTCCAAAATCCGTACTGGCACCTATAGCTAAAAATATCATAGGAGGATATATACCTAATTTAACTCCCTGATAAAGATAGTAAAGCAATCCTCCCTTATCCATAAGTCCTTCATTCGGAACACCCGGCAAGTTAACAAGCAACATACCGAAAGAAATAGGAAGTAGCAGATATGGTTCGTATCCTTTATTTATAGCTAAATATAATAATATCAGTGCTATTACTATCATTATGATTCTGTTAAATGTAAGCATAGAAATTCCTGTCGTGTTATAAAGTGTCAATAGTAAGTCCACAGTTTACCCCCTATCCTACTTTTATCATTACAGTTCCGTCGTCTACATTATCCCCCTTAGAAACGCAAACTTCTAAAACTTTGCCACTGTATGCAGAAACGATAGGATTTTCCATTTTCATAGCTTCTAAAATTACAACTTCTTGCCCCTCTTTAATTTCATCTCCAACAGACACTAACACATCAAGAATTACTCCTTGCATCGGAGCTGTAACATCTTGAGCATTTGTATTATTACTTTTTTCTGTTTTTACTTCCTGTTTTACTTCTTGTATTTGAGTTTTATTTGAGTTAGATTCTATGCTACCCTCTTTTTTCGTTACGTCCTCTAACTCAACTTCATATATTTTTTCGCCAATTTTTAATTTATAAACTTTTATCACGGAGTCCTCCTATTTTATTTCCTTAACATAATTTATTTTTATATTTTCAATTCCAATTTCTTCACTTGCATCTATACACGCCGTCATAATAGCTAAAGCTATTCTTTCGTCGTCGTATTTATTTTTTAAATTTTCGAAATCAAGTTTTTCTTCTTTTTCTGTTTTTTCTACAGATTTTTTCGCCGTATCATTCTTTTTTAAATTTGAATTTACTGCCTCTTTTTCTTTAGGAATAAACTTGAATAGATGAAGGCAGATAGAAATAACAAAAAGAATTAAAAATACTGTTAACATTGAAACTACAGTTATATATAAAGAATCCGAAATATTTACAACTGAGTTCCCATATATGATACTTTTCATATATTCCTCCCTTTATTATACATACACATTTATTTCTTTAATTATTTTTTCTGAATCAGAATTATTTTTATATTTGTTCATCAAATATTCTTTTCCAACTTGTGGAAATAAAGCGTACGTAAGCACATCTTCATCACATCTAGCAAAATCTTTGCTTTCTATTTTTAATTTTTCGAATTCCGGTTCTATTAGATCTGCAGGTCTTCCAGCAAAAACTTCTTCACTTCCTATTATTTTTTGCTTTATTTCATCTGAAATAGGAACTGGACTCTTGCCGTACAGCCCTCTTACATAATCTTTTATTTCATTAGGAACAAGTTTATATCTAACACCAGTTAGAACATTAAAAACTGCTTGTGTCCCAACCATTTGACTTAGAGGAGTAACAAGAGGTGGATAACCTAAATCTGCACGCACCCTCGGTATTTCTTTCAAGACTTCCTCATATTTATGTTCTGCCTTTTGTGATTTTAACTGAGACAGAAGATTGGAAAGCATCCCACCAGGAAGTTGATATTCAACTATGCTTGGTTCCGTCATAAGTGCTTGAGGATTTAATATTCCTTCTTGCAAATATTTTGCTCTTATCGGTTTAAAATATTCAGCTATTTCTTTAAGTAATTCTAAATCAAAGCCAGTTTCCCTTTCTGTTCCTTCTAAGGTTCTAACTAGACTTTCAGTAGCTGGTTGTGAAGTTCCTCCAGCAAAAGTTGAAATTGCAGTATCAACAATATCTGCTCCAGCTTCTATAGATTTTATATACGTCATACTAGCAAGCCCTGCAGTTGCATGAGTGTGTACTTCAACAGGAACTTTTAATATTTCTTTTAATTCTTTTACAAGTTTAGATGCAACTTCTGGCAACAATATTCCAGACATATCCTTGATGGCTATAGAATCCGCCCCTATGTTTTCCATTTCTTTTGCCAATTCTTTATAATATTCTATCGTATGTACTGGACTGATGGTGTAGCATATAGCAAGCTGTGCGTGGCCACCATATTTTTTAGTTGCCTCGCAAGCAACTTTTAAATTTCTTACATCATTTAAAGCGTCAAAAATTCTTATGATATCTATACCATTTTCTATCGATTTTTTGACAAACATTTCTACAACGTCATCAGAGTAGTGCCTGTATCCTAAAAGATTTTGTCCTCTTAAAAGCATTTGTAATTTTGTATTTTTTGCTCTTTTTCTGATTTCTCTAAGTCTTTCCCAAGGATCTTCTTTAATAAATCTGATTGCTGCATCGAATGTTGCTCCTCCCCACATTTCCAGTGAATGATATCCAACACTATCTAATTTTTCTATTATTGGTAACATTTCATCTGTAGTCATACGAGTAGCAATAAGAGATTGATGTCCATCTCTTAAACAGGTCTCCATAATTTTAATTTTTTCCACTTTTACTCCTTTTAACAATTTATAAATTTATTTTATTAAACTGCAAAAATTCCAAAAATTACTGATCCTAAAATAAGCATCATTGCCCCGCCTATACGAGATGAAATTTGTGCAAAAGAAATAAGCTCCATTCTATTTGATGCTCCAAGTACTGCAACGTCTCCAGATCCACCTCTGTTTGCCATACATAGTCCGGCAGTAATAGCTGCTTCGATAGGATAAAATTTCATTTTTTTAGATGCTAACATTATTAATATTACGGCTCCGTAAACTACACCTAAAGCTATTAATAAATTTGATGGACTCAATGCATTTATAATTTCGTTTACGTCAGTTGTAACACCAACGGCTGTCATAAGTATCCATAAAGTATGTTTTGAGAAGAAACTTTGCATAATTTTTGCTCCTGCTTTCACTCTTGCTGGAACTAAATTAAAAATATTTATTAATGCTGCTAAAATTACTAAAAACGCTAAACGATGTATTTCAAATGGTAATTCTAAAGATTCCCAAACTTTTCCTAAAACGTGAGATAGTAAGAAAAGCATTCCAGTTAAAACGAATGCTGCAGAAACATCTACTGCCTCAGCTTTTGCTGAAACTTCTTTGTCTTTAACTGCTTCTTTAGTATCATCCATAATAAGATTTCCGTTCCCTGTTAAAGTAGGTTTCTTTTCTCCTAATTTTTTTAATAATGCCCCTGTAAGTATTGCAATGATATTTGCTATAGTTAAAATTGATATTGCAAACGCAAACCATTCAGATGCAGGTCTACCAGTTTTAGATGACCACATTTCTGACATAGGTATAGCACCTGCTCCCGTTCCACCACCCATGATAGGCAAAACATAATTCATCATTACATCCATAGGATTTTTACCAAAAAGTAATCCTAAAGCAACTCCACCTATTGTTGCTCCAACGACTCCAATAATTATTAGAGGAATGTATCCACCTATAGATCTAAGAAGAGTTTTTCTGTCAACAGTTAAAACTGAACCAACTATTAAAACTGGTATAAAAATTTCCAAAAAGTTAACAGGTTGTTTATCGTAGAATACTTTTATTGACTTCAAAACAGTTTCAGGTATTAAATTGTATGTTCCAAAAATTGCTGCCATAAAAAATACGAAAACTGTTCCGCCACCTACATATTCATCCCAAATAGGAATCCTATCTCCAATTTCTCCAAATAAGATTCCAAACACTGCAAGAATAAAAAATACTACCAAGAAATTTCCTCTAAAAAATCCTGACTCTTTTCCTCCAAAAGGAACGTAAACTACTATCACTGTAAGAGCCAGTGCAAAAAGGAACATTGGTAGATTTAGTCCTCCCCATTTAAATTCTTTTACATCAAATAATTCTTTAAAATTTTTCTTAGCCATTTTTCTCCTTTCATATTGTAAATTTAATTAATGTGTAACTTGCTTCATTCTATTATTTTTTATTAAAAATGTCAATTATTAAATATATTAATTATTTAATATATTTGTATTTTCCTTTTTAAATTAATTAATAAATTTTACCATCGTACTAGTCAATTATTAACTGATTGTATATTCACTTTGTTATTCTTAAATTGTTAGTTCAAACTCCGTTAAGTGAATGTCAGCACTTAAAAATGCATTTTTATTTTTTTAATTTAAGAAATAAACACAATTAAAAAATATTGAATTTAAATTTTGAAATTATTTTTAAATATTTGAATGTAAATGCTGTATGTAAACAAAAATTAAAGTCCTTTCTAATCAAAAAGGTAAAATGCCGTAAAATCGTTGTTTTACTAAAAACACACAATCTGTTCACACACGTCAAAGTACCAATTTATAGTATTTTGATAAAAAAGTGTCAATTTTAAAAAGGGGTAGTCTAGCTACCCTTTTATTAAAAAAACGTCTTAGAATTGATCTCAGAGCCTCAGGTTAAAAGTGCCGTATTTATGGTGTTTAGGTCTTATTTTCTTGAGGTTCTGCCTCAATCTCCGTTAAGGGACTGGTTCCGCTAAAAAATA
>JAEWEF010000041.1 GCA_023389595.1 Fusobacteriota bacterium | reverse complement strand
CCATTTTTTATTGTTTCGTATTCTTGCAGTTCGTATTTTTCGATTTTTTCGCCTTTTATTATTTCGTCGTATTCAAGGGTGTATTGTCCCTTTTGGTATTGAGTGAATTTTTCTTTGTTTAATTCCTCTTGAGTTTTAGCAACTAATTGCCCGTTGTCTAGTTTAGGATTTTCAAAAAAAGACGACGTTATAAAAACGTCGCCGTGAATATTTTTTATATCTTCGTCTGTTACTTCGTCAAAAAAAGACGTTATAAAATCTAAATTTTTATTATAAATATATTTCATTCTACCCCCTCTATTTTACATATATTAAAAGATAACAAGAAAAAAAACTGGGATCCCGTTTCTTTTAAAAAAATAAAGTTAATTCCCCTTTTAGATATTTTTTTAGCTATTTCTAAATTATTATAATTAGTCTTGTTTGTAACAATTGCATAATCTCTTACTTTTCCACTTTTTTTGATTGGGTGCCTTGTTTCTCCTTGAGGGTCATTTATAATTTGGACTGTTTTATCTCTTACTTGCACATGATAAAAAAATTTAAAAATATCAATAGTGCTATTATCGTATGTCAAATATTCGCTTGAATTAATATACTCCCCTTTTTCGTTTTCGTATGGCTTTATTTCGTCCAAAAATTTGGAATAACTATAACACTTTATACTTGTATAAGTAGCCGTTAAAAAATAGTCGCCATCCTCGCTTAAAACTGTATTTAAGATTACCCCTCTATCTCTTGAATATGCTTGTCTAGTAGTTTTGGGTACATATATTCCATACCCTTTCCCCATTTTTGAAATAGCTTTTGTGTCTATGTTGTTTAAATCGTCCCTAAAATTTTTTTTTTAATTTCTATCACGTCTATCTTTTTTGCGTTGTTTAAATGCATTTTGTCGCATTTTTCAGCCTCTGGATAAGTCATTTTCGCCGTTTTAATCATTTTGTAAAAATTCCCATTGTATACTACTACATCATCTTTTTGTAAATTTTTCTCTTTTCCGTCTAGCTCAATAATTCTTGTCGGATTGCCCAGTATACTTTTTAAATAATACGCTAATATTTCATCGGTTACTAACATTTTTTACCTTTCCCCTTTCATTATTTTTAATACCTTTTCTTTTGTTGTTAGTGGTACAGCGTTTTTAATGTCTCTTAATGTTACAAGTCCTAATTGTGTTTCTGTCGCTTTTGAGTGATCCTTTATTCGTTCTATCTCTTTTTTTAGGTTCGCCCACTCCGTTATTTTTGCTTGTATTTCTCGTTGCAAACTTTCTCTTGTTTTGTTTGTTTGTTGTGCCAGTGCGTCCTTTTCGTTTGTTATTTGTTTTGATAGACTTTCTTTTGTATCAGTCGATATGCTTTCGTGGTAGCCTTTTATTTCGTCAAGGGTTCTGTTAAAATAATCAATTAATTCTTCTATTAGTTCAACCCCTTTTATAAATTGGCTCCGCATTCTGTGTGAGTACTTCGGGAATTCTGAAACTATCTCGTTTTCGATTAACTCATCAAAATTATAAAATCGCCCTTCAACTTCTATTTGTTCACTTATCATTTGTTTTATTTGTTTCATTTTTTCTTGTAATAAATAGTTCATAATTTAGCTCCTTAATTGTTCCAGTCTTTGTAATCTTCTTTCTATCTCGTTTAGCCTGTCGCTTAATTGCTTTTCTTCTCGCTTAATTTGTCCAAAACTTTTTATTCCCCCTGTATATGTCGATTTTTCAGAAATAATAAATTCGCTGTTGCCTTGATACTCTCTATACTCTTTCAAAACTAATTCGGTGTATAAATTTGTTTGATTGATTGCTATTATTTGAAAATCTCCGTTGTATTTTTTAAAATCAACCTTGATTATATCCTCAAGTTCTAAAAATGGCATATTATTCGTTCTTAATTTTATTGTCCTGTAGGGTCTGCATTCATTATAAAAAGTGTGTTTTGATAACTCTATTGCTTGCGTCTTATCAACGATATAGTTATAATTAACTGTTTTTATATTAGTATTTTTTTCTGTTAGCTTTTTATTTTCAGTATAAAAAATTGAATTATCATTAAACTTTGTAACTGGTCTGCCTGTAAAACTAAATTTTTTAATAAAAATATCTTTATCCGTTCTGTTGTTAAATTTAAGTTTAGCCGTTCTGTCGTTTATCCACTCAAGAATAAAATCTGTGTATGGTGTTTCCTGCTGCCTTACATCGTCAGTTAGAAAATAAGCCTCGACTGTTGGTGTTTTATTTAGTTCTATCACATCGTTAAAATCTATCCGCCAATAGTCCTCGCCTTTTGATTTCTTTTTCACTAAAATTTTTGCGTCTTCGTTCGTTCCATTATGTCCAGTTAATAAAAAAACTTCTTGAGGATCTCCAATCTGCAATTGCTCGTATTTTATCTCCACTTTGTTTTCTTTCGGCTCTTTCTCCGTTGTTTCGATAAACTCAAGAATAGGATAATTGCCTTTTTTATTTCCAAGTGTAATATCTAGTTTTTGTAAATAGCTTTTATCAAAAATACTATTGATCTTTAATGTGCCGTCTGGCATAGTGTAAATATTACCGTAAAAACTTCTGACAATCTCGCCTATTTCTTTCATTATCTTTGTATTTTTCTTAAATGTTGCAATTGGTATTCTGATATGTTGCCCGTTTGAGTTTTTTATATCTTGAATATTTATTTTTTTGGCAGGAATTTCCAAATAATCTTTACACAAAATATATAAAAGGGACTTGTTTTTTTCCTTATTATTATTTATATAATAATTTTCAAAAACTAAGTCCTCACTAAAAAAATATTCATAGCCTTTTATTGTGTTGTCATCAACTGTAATATTTATTGTTCTTTTTGTTTGAGTGTCCGTCTTTTGTAATTCTGTAACATTACCAGTAAAAATTGTTAATTCCTCATCGTTGTAAATATCCTTTACAACTATTAAATCTCCTATTTTTACCAAGTATTCCTCCAGCACTTCCTCATAAATAAGCTCGCTCCATTTTTTATTTCTAAATTCTTGGTATTGTCTGTGAAAATTACGGACTAAAAACTCTGCAGGTATTTCAGCCCGTGCCTCAAGACTTAATTTTATATTAGATGGAGATATATTCCCCTGTGCCGTTCTTAAAAATCTTGATATTGTTAAAGTTTCATTATTTAATAGTTCCGTTAAATCAAGGTTACGTGTTACATTTTTTACTGTATATTTGTGCTTTCTGTTGTTTTCTTCGTGTTTCATATCTTCTAAATATTTTTGAGTAACATTCAACATATTAAACTTCCTTTTTTTTCGTGTTTTCTAATCTTTCTTTTAATTTGTCTGTCATCGTGTTTGTTAAGTCCTCAACTGCTAAAAAGCCTTTATTGTCTATATTATTAGTTAGGTTAATAACAAGCCCTGCACCTGCCGTTACTGTTCCAAAATTGCCCTTGTCAATCGGTGTGCT
>JAEWEF010000089.1 GCA_023389595.1 Fusobacteriota bacterium | reverse complement strand
AGAGTTAGTGAAGAAATTTTTGCTTCAGATAATAAAGTATAATCTCCTAAAAATCTTTTAAAAGCATCCCATTTCAATTTTTCATTATAGTATTCTTGTGTAGGATAAGATGCTCCAGATACTAATGTAATAATTATAAATGCAGCGATTACAGTTACAGCTGCTGAAATAAAGTTTTGGAAAAAATTTAGTTCCAAAACAGCAAGAATTATTGCTCCTGCAAATATTAATGTAGTAGAAGTTTTTCTTACGCTATATTGAAAAAGGTTTTTTGATATAAGTTTATTTACAACTTTATCTGACCAGTTTTCCATAAGAATGGAAGCCTTTATAGCTATATTTCTTGAAACTCTACCTTTTTCATATTTATATTGTTTTCCATCGCCTAAAACGTTTATATATAAATTTATTATTTCCTTTTCTTCTTCTGTTAAATTATCAAAATTACTATTCACAAGAGTTATAGTAACATTATCTTCTTCACCTTCAACTTCGAGAATTTTTTTCTTGATCAGTGTAAGTATTACAGGTAAAGTATCATTACTATCAGGTTTTCCAATATGTATAACGGCTCCACTACCTCCATATTTACCTCTAAATGTATGAGTATGATTATAAAAATTTCCAGCCTCAGTCGGAGATAAACCTTGAGGAATATCTCTTAGATATTCAGGAGTATTTGTATCTCTTATCAATTTCGGTCTATTTTTTCTTCTTAATGTAAAGATAATGATAAACGCTACTAAACATTTAGATAATATAGAACCAAATGTAAACAGAGGAGAATTATACTTTTGGTATTTTTTAAGCTTTTCTGCAATTTGTTCTCTTTCTAAATTAGATTGTTCCGCAAGCTCTTTTTCTTTCGCTAAAATTTCATCCTTAGCATCTTTATTTATTCTCAGAACTGTATCATCGTCAGGAACAATTTCTTTAGGAAATAAAATATGTGCCTCTAAAAATTCACCTGGACTATAATCTTGTAAAGAGTAAGAAATTAAATTAGATTTTTCAAATTCAAGTTCTCCCCAAAGAGGACCGTGTGCAAAGGCGTTAATTTTATTTTTGTCGTAACTTTCAGCTATAGGTAAATGAATATTAACTTTTACATTTCCAATATTTTCTTGCCAATTTTGTCCAACAAATTTTCTGTTAATTTCTGCCGTGTCATTATAAACCTTTACTCCCCAAGGAAGTTCGTAACTAAATAAAAAAACTTTTTTCTTATTAGAATTTTTTGAATATATTTTGATTTTGTATAATCCGTCATATTCGTGTATTTCATAGTTAGAGTTGCTAATTGGAGTAAATTTTAAATTGTCTTGTCCTTTTACAAGATCAGCTTCAGATATAACTAAATTTTTGATACCTCCGTCATCTTTTGCATCTATGTCGTAGAGTATGCCGTTAATGTAATCTATGTCGTAAACAACTATTTCATTTACATATATGCTTCCATTTTTTTGAACGTCAGCGTCAATTAATAAAGAGTCTATTCTGTATGAAACGTTTTGAGCTAGTGAAACCATAGTCATAAAAATAAATAAACAAAATATATAAAAATATTTATTTATATTTTTCATAAACGCTCCTTTTTTAAATTTTTACATTATTTAATACTTAATTATTATATCACAAAACAAATTATGTCAAGAAATAAAAAAAATATACAACACTTTTAACGGCAAATAAAAATACAATATATAGTGTTAAAAATATATTTTTATACTATATATTGTATTTTTTTAAAAAATATATTATAATGTCTAAGCAATGTAATGAATATGAAATGTAATATGTGGAGAATAAAATAAACGGAGGCTTTTATGAAAAGAGTAATAAAAAGAGATGGATCTGTTGTGGAGTTTGATAGAAATAGAATAATAAAAGCAATTTCTATGGCTTTTGAAAAAAATTCAAGAGATATAAATGAAGAATTGTTAAATAAAATAGCGTCACAAATTGAAAATATTGATACGAAAGTTTTGTCGGTTGAAGAGATCCAAGACATAGTCGTAAAAAAATTAATGGCTTCTTCAGAAAAAGATATAGCTATGGCATATCAAAGTTATAGAGCTTTAAAAACTGAAATTAGAGAAAAAGAAAAAAGTATCTATAAACAAATAGGAGAATTAGTTGACGCATCCAACGAAACGCTTCTTTCTGAAAATGCCAATAAAGATGCCAAAACTATTTCTGTACAAAGAGATTTACTAGCAGGAATTTCTTCAAGAGATTACTATCTTAACAAAATAGTTCCAACTCATATAAAAAACGCCCACATAAAGGGAGAAATTCATCTTCACGATTTAGACTATTTATTATTCAGAGAAACTAACTGTGAATTAGTCGATATAGAAACTATGTTAAAAGGTGGTTGTAATATAGGAAATGCAAAAATGTTGGAACCAAATTCTGTTGATGTAGCAGTTGGACATATAGTACAAATAATTGCATCAGTTTCTTCTAATACTTATGGAGGATGTTCTATTCCATATTTAGATAGAGCACTTGTTCCGTATATTAAAAAGAGTTTTAAAAAACATTTTTTAAAAGGCCTTAAATATATAGAAAGATTTTCTGAGGAAGAAGTTGAAAAATATAAAAACAGAAATGATATAGAATACGATAATAAAGATTTAGAAAAAAATCACGAAGCGTCTTTTAAGTTTGCGGAAGATATGACGGAAGAATCTGTGAAACAGTCTATGCAAGGATTAGAATATGAAATAAATTCTCTTTCTACAGTAAACGGTCAAACTCCTTTCACAACGATAGGTATAGGAACTGAAACTTCTTGGGAAGGAAGACTTGTACAAAAATATGTATTTAAAACAAGAATGGAAGGATTCGGAAGTAAAAAAGAAACTGCAATTTTTCCAAAAATAGCATACGCAATGTGCGATGGACTTAACTTAAATGAAGAAGATATAAACTGGGATATAGCTCAGCTTGCTTTTGAATGTATGACTAAGTCTATATATCCGGATATACTATTTATTACTAAAGAACAATTAGAAAAAGGAACAGTAGTATATCCTATGGGATGCAGAGCTTTTCTTCCTTACTGGGCAGATGCTAACGGAAAAGAAAAATATGCCGGAAGATTTAATATAGGAGCAACAACAATG
Organism: Fusobacteriota bacterium; assembly: GCA_023389595.1. Classification (GTDB taxonomy): domain Bacteria; phylum Fusobacteriota; class Fusobacteriia; order Fusobacteriales; family Fusobacteriaceae; genus Fusobacterium. The sequence continues at coordinate 16,832 of JAEWEF010000089.1, read as the reverse complement.
AATCTTCCAAGAATGGCAATTAAAAATAGAGGAGATGAAGAAGGATTTTATAAAGAGTTAGATAGAGTTTTAGAAATATGTAAAGATAACTGTTTATTTAGAGCGAAATATTTAGAAAAAACTATCGCGGAAGTTGCTCCAATACTTTGGATGTCTGGGGCGTTAGCAGAAAAAACTGCAAAAGAAAATATTTCAGATTTAATATGGGGGGGATATGCAACAGCTTCTATAGGATACATAGGACTGAGTGAAGTTTCTCAACTAATATACGGAAAAGATTTTTCACAGGATGAAGAAGTCTATAATAAAACTTACGGTATACTAAAATATATAAAAGAAAAACTTGAAAAATTTAAAGCTGAAAATAATTTATCTATGACTTTGTATGGAACTCCGTCTGAAAGTTTGTGTGATAGGTTCGCAAGAATAGATAGGGAAGAATTCGGAGAAATAAAAGGAATAACAGATAAGGGATACTATGATAACTCTTTTCACGTTTCATCAAAAATAAATATAAATCCATTTGAGAAATTAAAACTTGAAGCCCTTGGACATAAATATTCTAGTGGAGGACATATAAGTTATATAGAGACAGATTCTCTTTCGAAAAATTTATCTGCAATACACGAAATTTTAAAATTTGCAAATTCGGTTGGAATACACTATATGGGAATAAATCAACCGGTCGATAAGTGTCATGTTTGTGGATATAAAGGAGAATTCAATGCAACTGAAAATGGATTTGAATGTCCACAGTGTAAAAATAGAGATAGCGAAAAAATGAATGTTATAAGAAGAGTTTGTGGTTATTTATCTCAGCCTAATTCAAGACCTTTTAATAAAGGAAAACAAAAAGAAATAATGGCGAGGGTAAAACACAATAGCTAGGTGAAGAAATGAATTATTCAGGTATAAAATATGCTGATATGATAAATGGTGATGGAATAAGAGTGAGTCTTTTTGTAAGTGGTTGTTCTCATCGTTGTAAAGGGTGTTTTAATAAAGAGACTTGGAATGCTGAATATGGAAATAAATTTACTTCCAAAGAAGAAAACGAAATTATAGACTATTTTAAAAAATACGGTAGAACTATAAGAGGCATATCTATACTCGGTGGAGATCCAACATATAAAGATAATATTGAACCTCTAATAAAATTTTTAAAAAAATTTAAAAATGAGTTACCAGATAGAGATATATGGATATGGTCAGGGTATACTTACGAAGAAATAATGCAGAAAAATAATTTAAGAGAATTAATATCTTACTGCGATGTTTTAATAGATGGAAAATTTGATGAGAATTTAAAAGATCTATCTTTAAAATGGCGTGGGAGTAAAAATCAAAGAGTAATAGATATAAAAAAAAGTTTTATAGAAAATAATATAGTGAAATACACAGAATAAAAGACTGGATATCCAGTCTTTTATTTTTTATGAAAAATTATTATTTAGAAATTTAAAAAATTTGAGAGTTTAACAATAACTTGACAGCCAAATTTCATTAGAATATAATTCAAATAAAAATTTATTAAAAAAATGCTTTAGTTATGGAGAAGATTTTAAATGATAAAAATAAAAAATAATATAGTTGTTTTTGGATGTGGAAGACTAGGATCTAATATTGCAAATATATTGTATGACGAAGGTAACGATGTTACAGTAATTGATAGGGATAAAAATTCTTTTAAAAAATTATCTCTAACTTATGGTGGAGAGATGATAGAAGGTGATGGAGCAAATATAGAACTATTAGAAAGTTTAAGTTTGAACGAAAATACTCTAGCAATTGTTGTAACGAATAGAGATAATGTAAATATAATGATTGCTCAATTACTTAAAGAAAAATTTAAAGTAAAAAAAATAATTTCTAGATTATATGACCCGGAAAGAGATTGTGTTTATGAAGAGTTTGGTATAAATGTAATTTGCCCTACAGATCTTGCTACTGCAAGAATAAAAGAATTAATATAAGTGGTGTTTAGTATGGTAAAAAATATTTTAATAATAGGTGGAAAAGGAAGGGCTGAGTTGCTTTCTAAATCATTGTTAAAAAAAGGATACAAAGTTACGATAATAAATAATAATGAAAAAGATGCAAATCAGCTTGCCGAAAATAGAAATATAGATGTATTTTTTGGAGACGGAACAAAGCCTTATGTACTCGAAGATGTGAATGCACGCAAAATGGATATGGCAATTTCTTTATTAACAAATGATGAAGATAATTTAGTCGCTTGTGAATTATGTAAAAGAAAATTTAATATACAAAAAACTATTTCTCTTCTAAGAGATTCTAAAAAAATTGATTTTTTTCATAAAATGGGAGTAGATAAAGTTATAAGTGATGTAGAAATCGTTACAGAATTCATAGAACAACAAGCCTTACTCGATAAAATTTCTAAAACTATTCCAATTGCTGCAGGTGTTGTAGAAATAATGGAAATAGATATAAATAGTAATGATAAAGCTGTCGGAAAAAAAGTTTATGAATTAGATTTACCAAACGATGTAATTATCGGATGCATACTGCGAGATGACGTAACTCTTGTACCTAGAGGAAATACTATTATAAATAGTGGAGATTTACTTATTTTAATAATTAAGTCGGACAGAAAATACGAAACCATGACTGCATTAAAAGGAGATAGATCTAATTGGGAAGAGTAAAATTTAAATCATTTTATGGAAATTTTATGATAATAATTGGAATAATAACTTTTGTTCCATTATTAACAATTCCATTTTATAAAGAATACGAATATATCTTATCGTTTTTAATTCCATCAATAGCTTCAATACTTTTAGGACTAATTTTAAATCTTTTTAACAAAAAACCTGAAAATGTTTCTAAATACAGACTAGGGTTTTCTCAAGAAAGTAGTATAAAAGTAGTTTTTGCTTGGATGTATGGATTTTTAATCGGAGCTCTGCCTTTTATAATTTTTGGAATGTTAAATCCCGTACAAGCTATTTTTGAATCTGTAAGTGGATTTACAACTACGGGATTATCTGTAATAGATGTAACGAAAGCGTCAAAAATAATTTTATTTCATAGAAGTTTTATGCAATATTGTGGTGGACTTGGATTCATATTAGTTATTTCATTAATAACAACTGGGAAAAAATCTATGGGACTTTATGAAGCTGAAGGTCACACTGATAGATTGCTACCAAATTTAAAAAAGACGGCACGAATAATATTTGTTATGTATAGTCTTTTTTTGGTGATAGGAACAATACTCTATATAATTTTTGGAATGAATTTTTTTGATAGTATATGCCACACGATGTGTGCACTATCTACCGGAGGATTTTCAACTAAATTAAACAGTATTGGAGATTACAGTGGAATAGGGATAAGACTTGTTACAGTATTTTTAATGATAATAGGTACGACAAATTTTGCCGTTTTACTTTTGATTGTCAGAGGAAAATTTAAAAATGCTTTTAAAGTTAGCGAGATGAAATTTTTTGCTTTTTTATTAGTAATAAGTATACCTATAGTTGCAATTTCATTAAATATACAAAGTAATATGAGTATATCGAAAGCATTTTCAGAATCGCTTTTTAATATAACATCTGCGTTATCGACGACTGGATATTCAACTATGAGCTATACTGAGTGGTCACCTTTTTCAGTAGGAATTTTAATAGTGATTATGATAATAGGTGGTGGAATAGGATCTACAGCTGGAGGATTAAAAATGGCAAGAGTATGTTTGTTATGTAAAATAACAGGATATAACATTAGGAACCAAATTAGTTCTCAAAGCAAAATAGAAACAATTTCCTATACAACTCCATTTGGTAGAACAAGGGTAAATGATACACTAATTTTAAATACTGTAGGATTCTTTTTAGTTTACATGTTTATTTTTGCAATAGGATCTCTATTAATTTCTTGGAGTGCAAACACAAATTTAACAAATGCAATGTTTGAATTTTCGTCGTCTATAGGAACTGTTGGATTATCAATAGGAATTACTAATCCATCTACAGACATGATAACATTAATAATAGAAATTTTTGGAATGATGTTAGGTCGTTTAGAAATATTTACGTTTATAATAGCATTTTCAAAAATTTTTAGAAAATAAAAAGGAGCAGTTTTTATGCTCCTTTTTTTACTTAAAGTATTTGTCAAAAATTTCATCATATTTTCCGTTAGATTTTAAAGTGTCTAAAGCGGAATTTAGTTTATCCAGAAGATCCTTGTCTTCTTTTCTAACTGCTATTGCGTAATCTTCTTCGGCAGCATCCGAATCAATAACTATCATATTTTCATAATTAGAAGTATATTTTTTTGCAGGTTCAGTGTCAAGAACAACAGCATCAATTTTTTGTTGATCCAATCCTAACATAGCTGCATAAGCTGAATTGTATCTTTCAATATTTACGTTAGACATTTCACTTACAACAGCATCTCCAGTGAAACCTAAAACAACACCAACTTTTTTACCAACTAAATCTTTAAAAGATTTTATAGAAGAATTTTTATCTGTAACTATAACTTGCTTAGCTTTAAAGTATGGATTTGAAAATGCAACATGTTTTTCTCTTTCAGGAGTTGCTGTCATACCTGCAATAATCATATCAACTTTTTTTGCTTGAAGTGCGGGCAATAACCCGTCAAAGCTCATATCTTTTATTTCTATTTCTAAATTCATTTCTTCAGCTGCAGCTTTTAATAAGTCTATATCGAATCCGACGATTTCATCTTTTTCAAGATATTCAAATGGAGCAAATTCTGCATTAGTTCCCACATAAATTTTAGATGCAGTTTCAGATTTTTTTTCTCCAACACAAGCAACAAGAATTGAACAAACAAAAATTACCAATAAAATGTTTAATATTTTTTTCATATTTCCCCCTTATTTATTTAGAACTTTATTTAAGAAATCTTTTACTCTTTCATTAGTAGGATTTTCAAAAAAATCATGTGGATTTTTATCTTCTATAATTTTACCTTGATCCATAAATAATATTCTGTTAGATACATTTCTAGCAAAACCCATTTCGTGAGTAACTATAATCATAGTCATACCATCGTCAGCTAAATTTTTCATTACTTCCAAAACTTCTTTTATCATTTCTGGATCTAAAGCACTTGTAGGTTCATCAAAAAGTATTACTTCCGGCTCCATTGCAAGAGCCCTTGCTATAGCTATTCTCTGTTTTTGACCTCCAGATAATTGATTAGGATAAGAGTTAGCTTTATCTTTTAATCCAACTTTATCTAAAAGTTTTAGAGCTTTTTGTTCTGCAAGTGAGGAATCAATATTTTTAATTTTGATTGGAGCTAAAGTTAAATTTTCCATAACAGTTATATGCGGAAACAAATTAAAATGTTGAAATACCATTCCAACTTTTGCTCTGATTTTGTTTATGTCAGTTGATTTAGACATAAGATCTTCATCGTCTATAAAAATATGACCTTCATCTGGTTCTTCAAGCCTATTTAAACACCTTAAAAAAGTTGATTTTCCACTCCCAGATGGACCTATTATAGATACGATATCTCCTTTTTTTATAAAAGTTGATATTCCTTTTAGGACATGCAATTTATCAAAATGTTTTTCTAAATTTTCAACTTTAATCATTTAACTTTAACCTCCTTTCAATTTTTCTCATTATACTTGTAAATATGGAAGTAAGTATCAAGTAAATTATACCTACTGCTAATAGAGGTTCTACACCCCTATATGTTTGTGAAGTGATTATACTTGCAGATCTAAGTAAATCTATACCTCCTATGAAACCTATTATAGATGTTTCTTTTAAAAGTGTTATAAACTCACTTACAAGTGCAGGTAAAATATTTTTTACAGCTTGAGGTATAATTATTTCTTTCATAGTTGTAGGATAATTTAAACCTAAAGCTCTACCTGCTTCCATTTGGCCTTTGTCTAAACCTTCTATTCCTGCTCTTATTATTTCTGCAACGTAAGCTGCAGAATTCATGCCGAAAGCTAAAGAGCCCACTATTAATATAGGAGTATTTCTAAGAATTCCTACAAAAATGATATTTGATAATATCATAAGTTGTACTACTGCAGGAGTCCCTCTTATTATATCGATATACAATGTGGCAAATTTTGAAAGTGGGTTAAAATTTTCTAAAAAACTTATTTTTTTAAGAGGGTACCAGTGAGATAGTTTCATTAACGCCAAAAGGATACCAAATACTATACCAATCATTGTTGCAATTAACGTTATAGAAATTGAAAAACCTAGACCTTTTATTATATACATGTACCTATCATTTATAAAAAATATATCCTTTAAAATTTCAAAATAATTCAATTTTCTCCTCCCATGAAATAAAAAAACACAGATATTTACTACCTGTGTCACATTTCCAATAAAAAAATAAAGACTACTTAGCAAATATATAAAGATAAGGTTATTTGATTTTTCATTTCTTTCCTTATCCTTCTATTCCTTAACATAGTCTTCTCCTTTTTTAAATATTTTATGTAATTATACTATTTATATTTTAAAAGTCAAGTATTTTATAAATTTTGATTTTTAAGAAAATAAAAAAGAGTCCGAAAAACTCGAACTCTTTTAAAATTAAATTTATTTTTATTTTTCCATTGATGCTACGATAGCTTCAACTAATGCATCCATTTCTTCAAGGTTAACATCGTTCATTGAAGAAGTAAGTGTTACTCTTTCACCTAAAACAGTCATGTTTTTAAGTTGAGTTTGTATAAATTCTTGAATTAAATCTCCAGTTTTACAAGCCCATGATCCATTTTCAACTATAGCAAATGTTCTATTTTGTAAGTTAAGAGCCTTCATATCCATTAAGTAGTTGTGCATAATTGGATAAATTCCTAAATTGTATGTAGGAGAGGCTAATATAACGTGACTGTATTTAAATGTTTCAGAAATTAAGTAAGAAACATGAGTACTAGAAATGTCATAAACTTTAATATTTGTAATTCCTTTTTGGTATAGTTTAGAAGCAAGAACTTCAACTGCAGATTCTGTGTTTCCATACATAGAAGCGTAAGCTATCACTATACCTTTTTCTTCAGGTTCGTATCTACTCCATTTGTCATATTTATCAAGTAAGTATCCTAAATCTGTTCTCCATACTGGACCGTGTAGAGGACAGAACATTTTTATAGGTACAGTAGCGGCTTTTTTAAGAAGGTGTTGAACGTGAGGCCCGTATTTACCAACTATATTAGTGTAGTATCTTCTAGCATCATCTAACCAGTCTTTATCAAAATTAACTTCGTCATTAAACATAGCACCATTTAATGCTCCAAAAGATCCAAATGCGTCAGCACTGAATAAAACTCCGTTTGTAGTATCAAATGTTACCATTGCTTCTGGCCAGTGAACCATAGGAGCTTCTACGAATACAACTTTGTGTTTACCAAAATCTCTTCCGTCTCCCTCTTTAACTTCTTCAGTTTTAACTCCTTCTAATTTGAAACCAAATTGTCTCATAAGATAGAACCCTTTTTCAGTACTGATTACAGTAACTTCAGGATATCTTAAGATAACTTCTTCGATAGAAGCAGCGTGGTCTGGTTCCATGTGGTTAATTATCATATAATCTAGTTTTCTTCCGTCTAGAACATATTCTAAGTTTTCTATAAAAGTTCTTCCGATAGACCAATCAGCTGTATCAAAAAGAACAGTTTTTTCATCTAACAATAAATATGAGTTATATGAAACTCCTCTTGGGATAGGGTGTATATTTTCAAAAAGAGCAAGTCTTCTATCATTACCACCTATCCAGTATAAATCATCAACTATTTTTCTAACATTATGCATTTATATTCCTCCTTATATTCAGATTTCTACTATGCTTTGATAAAGTGATCCTTTTCTTCTCCACATTCTGGACAAATCCAATCTTCTGGAAGATCTTTGAAGTTAGTTCCAGGTTTGATATCTCCCATTTCATCTCCTAAATCAGGGTTATATTCGTATCCACAACCACTACATACATGTACTTTTGGAGAGTATCCTATAACTGGGATAGCTTTCTTCATTTTCTTCATAGGTGGAGCTTCTTTTTTCTTACCTGTATCTAAAGCTTCAGCAAGAAGAGGTAGTATTTCAGCAACATCTCCAACTATTCCATAGTCAGCATTTTTAAATATTGCAGCTTTAGGATTTGTATTTATAGCAACTATAGTAGAAGCATCTTTTATACCTTTAAGATGTTGTAATGCTCCAGAAATTCCACAAGCTATGTATAAGTTTCCAATAAATTTTTGACCTGACATACCAACATAACGATCAAGTGGTAAGTAGTTAAGTGTTTCTGCAACAGGACGAGAACATCCTATAGAAGCTCCAGCAGCTTTTGCTAGTTTTTCTATAAGTTTCATATTAGATTGCTTTCCTATTCCTTTACCAGCACTAACAACTCTCTCAGATTTTCCTATAGGAGTGTTAATATCTATACCAACAGTGAAATCATGACCGTCAGCTTTTAGAGCTGCAACTAACGCTGCAACTTTTTCTTTTGCAGTTCCATCATTAAACATTATATTTTTACGTGGACCAGTTATGGCAACTTTTTTAGCTTTTTTAGCTATTTCTTCTTTAGGTGGCTTTCCTACTAAGTGAGCAGCTATAACAACTCTTTGAATTTCGTTTGTTCCTTCATAAATAGTACAGATTTTAGCGTCTCTATATGCTCTTTCAACTTCCATACCTTTTAAGTATCCAGTTCCACCAAAAATTTGTAGTGAATCATTTACAACTTCAAGAGCTATGTCAGAAGCGTATTGTTTAGCCATAGCAGATTCCATACCATAAGGTTCATGATGTTCTTTTAATTCAGCTGCACTGTAAACTAAAAATCTAGCAGCTCTTAATTTTGTAGCCATATCAGAAATTTTGAAAGATATAGCTTGTTGGAAAGCAATTGGTTTTCCAAATTGTTCTCTATCTTTAGCATATTCTAATGCATGTTCAAATGCACCTTGAGCTATACCTAATGCTTGAGCGGCAATTCCTATTCTTCCACCATCAAGAGTAGCCATAGCTATTTTGAATCCATCTCCTTCTTTTCCTAAAAGGTTTTCTCTTGGAACTTTTACATCGTTAAATAAAAGTTGACAAGTAGAAGAAGAACGAATTCCTAATTTATCATAATGATCACCGAAAGTGAATCCTTCCCATCCTTTTTCAACTATGAAAGCCGAAATTCCTTTTGTACCTATACCTGGAGTAGTAACAGCAAAAACAACGTAAATATCAGCGACATCCGCGTTTGTTATAAAGATTTTTTCTCCGTTTAAAACGTAGTGATCTCCTTTTAGTTCGGCAGTAGTTTCTGTACCACCAGCGTCAGATCCTGCGTTTGGCTCAGTAAGACCAAATGCACCTATTTTTTCACCTTTTGCTAAAGGAACTAAATATTTTTTCTTTTGTTCTTCAGTACCAAAAGCAAATATTGGGAAAGAACCTAAAGATACGTGAGCTGAAAGTATAACTCCAGTTCCACCATCAACTCTTGATAATTCTTCAACAGCTATGGCATAACTTAAGATATCCATTCCTGCTCCACCATATTCTTTTGGATAAGGAATACCCATAAGACCCATTTCACCAAATTTTTTTATAGCTTCATGAGGAAATTTATTTTCCTTATCTAATTGGAATGCAATAGGTTTAACCTCTGTTTCAACAAATTCTCTTACTTTCTTACGCAACGCTTCATGTTCTTGTGTTGTCTTAAAAAGCATAAACATCCCTCCAAATTTAGTTTAATAATATTTTATACACATATAATATATAAAATAGTTTATAATTGTATGCTATCACTATGAATAAAAAAAGTCAATATTTTTTGTATATTTTTTATAAAAAAACTATTAAAAAAATTATAATATGTTTTATTTTAGGTCATATTTTACGAAAAAACAAAATATTTTTTAACATAAAAATTAAAATAGTTAAGTATTGTTAAATAAAAAAAGTCATAGAATTTTCTATGACTTTCTATTTGTCAAATATTTTTCTAGTGAGGTTTGCCAATCGTTTATAGATATGTTTAATCTGTTTTTAATTTTGTTACAATTTAGTTTACTGTAGTAAGGTCTTAGAACTTTTGAGTGAAAATCTTGTTGTGAAATTTTGTGCAAGTTTCCATTCCAAGAAATTTTATCTAAAATAAACTTCGATAAAAAATATTTGCTAGTTTGGCCATCGTTTGTAATGTGATATATACCAAAATCTGTTTTCGATTTAAAAAGTTTATAAGTTATTTCCACTAAATCTCTGGTGTATGTCGGAGAAGAAATCATATCATCTGCCATAAAAATATCGTCTGTGGATTCGGAAAGAGTAATTAATTTCTCTACAAAATTTGAATTTGATATTTCTCCGAAAAGCCAAGAAGTTCTTATAATATAAATTTCTTGTTTGAAATTTTCTATTAAACTCATTAGAGAAATTTCCATTTCTCTTTTTGATATTGAATATGAAGACTGAGGGTTAGGTTCATCTTCTTCTGTAAATCCTAAATTACTTGAATATAAAAATTGTTCTTTTTGACCATAAAAAACAAAATCTGTGGAAAAAGTTATAAATGTTGAATTTATATCACGACAAATATTAGCAAGATTTATAACTGCTTCCATATTCAAAAGATAACATTGAGATTTTTCTTCTTCTGCTTTATCAACATCGTTGTATGCAGCACAATTTATTATTAAATCTATTTTTCTTTTTTTATTAACATATTCTATTGAAGCTCTTGTATCTTTAAAATTGGTAATATCTAATTCTTTTTTGTCCACATCTAAAAAATCTATATTTTTTTCTTGAAAAAACTTTTTAAAAGAAGTTCCTAGTTGACCGTCACAACCTATAATTAAAATCATAATAACCTCTATTTATCTTAAAGAATTAATTACACTATCAATTTGTTCTTTATTTGTTCCACCAATTATATTATTAGCAATGTTGCCTTTTTTATCTATAAAAATAGTTGTTGGAAATGCAATTATATTAAATGAATTAAAAAGAACAGATTCTGTATCGAATAAAATTGGATAAGAAATATTTTGTCTTGATATAAAATCTGAAAGTTCTTTTTCAGGCACATCAGCATTTCTATAGTTTTCTGTGGATGGATTACCTACTCCTAGAATAATAACATCTTCTTTGTTATAACCTCTCTCTTCAAAAATTTTTATGATATCAGGTATTTCTTCTAGACAGTATACGCACCAAGTTGTCCAAAAGTTTAAAACTATTATTTTACCTTTATGTTCTGAAAGTGAATGTGTGTTTCCAAATTGGTCTTTAATTGGAGTTTCAGAAATATAACTTGCAAGATAATTTTGTTCATAAGAAATAGAATTTTGTTGTAAATTTTCTAATTTATAATTTATATCCCTGTAAGTATTAAAAAGCATGTATACACCCATAAAAATTATTATAGCTGCACCTATTCTTGTTGTATATTTAACGACATTTTTAAATTTGTTTAAAAAATTTATCGCTTCCATAGAAAATATTCCCAAAAGTAAAAACGGCAACGAGAATCCAAGAGTGTAAATAATCATTAAAATTGATCCTGAAAAAAATGAAAATTCTGTAATTAATAATGCAACCGTACTTACTAAATATGGTCCAAGACATGGAGACCAAGAGAGTGCTGAAGAAAATCCAAGAAAGAAAGCCTTGAAAAAATTCATTTTATCAACATCTAACTCTTTTTTATAAGTAGCATTTAATTTTTTTACTTGTATTATATCTAGTTGAAACAAACCTAAAAAAATTAAAAATATTCCAAAAAATAATTCTATAATTATTTTGTATTTTGAAAAGAAATTATTTAAAGAAAAAGCTAGGGATATTATTATAATGTACGCAAGTGTAATACCTATTACAAAAAATATTACATTATTTATAATTTTTTTTCTGTCGTAATATATTTTTCCGTTTTCATTTTTTTTATGAGCATTTGACGAAAGATAAGTAAAACATATTGGATAAAATGGAAAAACACAAGGAGAAAAAGCTGCCATCAGACCATAAAAAAAAGCTCCTATTGCAGACATAATTATAGAAAAATTTAAAAAATTCATATGTAATATACTCCATTCTTTTAATTTGATTTTTTTTATTATATCAAATATTTTCAAAAAAAAATATGGCTTACGCCATATTAAATTTCTTCTTTTTTTACAAGAATAGATTTTTCGTTCGTGTATGTAACAAATCCCGGTTTACTTCCGGACGGTTTATTTACATATTTTTTAAGAGTGTAATCTACAAAAATTTTTTCGCCGGTAGAAGCCTTTGAATAAAGTGCTGCAACCTTGGATGCAATTTCAATATTTTTTTCATTTATGTATTCAGCTTTTAAAATAACGTGACTACCCGGTATGTTTTTTGCGTGAAACCATAAATTATTTTTTGTAGCTAACTTAAATGTTAGAAAATCATTTTCTGTATTATTTCTACCAAAATAAATTACTAAATTATCAAATTCTAAAACTCCATATTTAGGTTCTTTTTTATGTTTAGTTTTTTTTGTCTTGTAATATGTCTTTAAATATCCAACAGATATCAATTCTTCTTCTATATTTCTTAAGCTTTCTAAATCTTTACTGTTAAAAATAAATAGTTCCAAAGTTGCCAAATATTTTAAATCGTTATCTATTTCAGTTTGTCTTCTTTTAGCATTTTCTATAATTCTTTTTGATTTATTGTAATCCTTGTAATATTTTTCAAGATTTTCTTTAGGATTTTTCAAAGGATCTAAATTTATTTCTATGTCACAATTATTATAAAAATCATACAAAGTTATCTTTTTCATACCTTTTCTTAAATTATAGAGAGAGGCGGCTAAAATATCAGCTTTTTGTTTTGTGTTTTCGAGATTGTTTTCTAAAACTAAGTCTTCTGATATCATTTGTAAAATTTTATTACTTTTTTTAATTTTTTTATTTACACACGATAACAGTTTATTTTTTAGTAGAGTAAAACTTGTAGATACATTTGCGTAATTTATATAAAAATTTATAAGACTATTATAATCTTCAAACGATTTTACATCATCGTAAAAGATTTTATTGCTTATATCTAAATTTAAAACGCTAGCAAAAACTATTTTTTTATCTTTAAAATAAATTGTACTTTTCATATTATCAGTTATAACTTTTTTAAAAGAATCAAAATCTGTACAAAAGTTGGCAGTATGTTTACCTATACCTTCAACGTTTTCTATCAAATTATTTTTGTTTTGATATTCTATGTAATCTTTTTCAGTTAAATCCAGAGGAGATGTTTTTTCATTGTAATAAGGTCTTTGGTAATTTGCTCCATTAAATAAAAGTCTGCTACTATTACTAAATATTGCATCTCTTTTAAAAGATTCTATTATTTTGTTATTTTTATCTGTCAAAATAATATTTGATCCCTTAGAAAAAGTTTCAAAATACAATTTATATAATTTCAATTCTCCTAGCTCATTAATTTTAGAAAAATTAAAAACTAGGATTCTATCAAATCCTAGTTGTTCAATTTCAAGCATCATAGAGTTTAGCAGGTATTTTCTTAAACTAGCTATAAAAGATGAAGAAATATCAACAAGAGGTTTTTCTTTGTTATCTGCAATATAACATACCGATAAATTTGGTAAACACGATAAAATAAATTCTATTTTTCCAAAATGTAAAGACAATGTATGTTCGTTTTGTTGAAAAATTCTATTTATTTTTTTACCAACTAATTTATTTTTAAGTTCATCTTTAATTTTATTAAGAGATATACCGTCTATATATAACATATTAATCTGCCTTTATTCCTATTAAATTTTTTGCATCGAGAGTATCAAGAGTTAAAATTTCACCGTTTTGTTTTTTAAGAGAAAATACAGATTTATCTTTTGATTCTACTATGTTAACAAGAGTGAAATTTTCTATTCCCTGATTGTAAAAATATTTTTGAACAATAGGAGTTCCTTTTATTTCTACAATAGACACCTTACTTCCTACAGGGAATTCTGTTATAATCATAGGTTTAAAATAATCTGTTTTATTTCTAAGGGCTTCTAAAATTACTTCGAAAGTGGCAACAAATTGATCTAAATCTTTTCCAGAAATATTTTCTGTTATAGAAGACATTATCATTCTGTGATAATTATTGTGATAACTTAACGCGTCGACGCCTTTTTTGGTTAGAGAAACATAAACTTTTCTCCTATCAGTTGTAGATCTATTTCTTTCTACAAATCCCTTATCAGACAGTTTTGATATTGCAACAGTAGCAGTCCCCATAGTTATACCTAATTTATCAGATAATTCATTCATTATTAAAGATTCTTTACCTATAGATTCTATTATATGTAATTCTGTGTGTGTAAGACATTTTATTCCTCTTTTTAAAGCCATATCTTCAGTTTTATAGAAAAGTTTATAATACTCTTCTAATACATCATTAACTTTTTCAATATTAATAGTCATATTAAATTGCCTCCTTTAATTTTTTTATCCTTTCTTTATAGTCTCCTGAAAAAATATATGAACCAGCAACAAAAATGTTTGCACCGGCATCAGCACAATCTTTTATAGTTAAATCTGTTATACCACCATCAACTTCTATATCTATATCAGGTCTCATTTTTCTTATATTTTTTATTTTTGGAAGAATATTAGGTATAAATTTTTGTCCGCCGAAACCTGGATTAACACTCATTACAAGTACCATATCTATATCGTTAATGATGTATTTTAAAACATCTTCTGGTGTCGATGGGTTAAGTGAAACTCCTACCTTAATTCCGTATGATTTTATTTGCTGTATAGTTCTGTGTAAATGTCTGGTAGCTTCTGCGTGAATAGTGATTATATCTGAACCAGCTTTAACAAAATCTTCTATATATCTTTCTGGACTTTCTACCATTAGATGCACGTCAAAAATTAAGTTTGTACATTTTCTAAAAGATTTTATAACAGGCGGGCCAAATGTTATATTTGGAACATACATTCCATCCATAACATCTATATGTATGTAGTCAGCTCCAGCATGTTCTATATCTTTCAATTCTTCTCCTATTTTTGAAAAATCACTTGAAAGAATAGATGGGGCTATTTTTATTTCTTTGCTCATAAACTTCCCCTTTCTTTTAGAGTAGAATAAACATATTTGTAAAAATCATATCTATAATTATTAATTTTACCATTTTCTACATTTTCTTTAATTTTACAATTTGGTTCATGAGTATGACTGCAATTTAAAAATTTACAATCATTAATATTTTTAAATTCAGGAAAAAGAGATATAAGTTGTTCAATACTATTAATTTCTGGCAAGTCTATAGAAGAAAATCCAGGAGTATCTATTATATATCCTCCAACGTTTAATTTAAGTAAATTTGAATCTCTTGTTGTGTGTTTCCCCCTTTTTAATCTAGAGCTTGTATCTCCAGTTTTTAGTTTGATCTCACTTTGTAACATATTTATTAGAGTTGATTTTCCAACACCACTAGGTCCACCTATCGCAGTTGTTTTTCCCTGCAAATAAGAACTAAGATCATCTATTCCTAAATTTAATGTAGTAGATATAAAAAAATATTTTACATTTATACTGTCTAAAAAAATTAATTTATTTTTTAACCCTGCTAATTCTTCTTCGGTTATATAGTCTATCTTATTTATTATAACGATGGGTTGTATTTTGTGAAAAAAACTATGCAATATCAAAATATTCAATCTATTTAAGTCTATTTCAGGATTTTTTACAGACATCTGTATTGCAAATATATCTATGTTAGAAACTATAGGTCTTGTTAAAAAATTTTTTCTTTCTTCCACATTTATTATTGAATTATCTTCGGATATTTCTACATAGTCTCCGACTATGCAATTATATTTATCGTTATTTTTTTTTAAGATACCCCTAAGTTTACATTCGTGTAATACGTTACCATCATCTACATAGTAATAACCTTGTATTTTATTTATAACTCTTCCTCTCATTAAAATTTATTTAATCTCCTAATTATTTATTAAAAAAGAAATACTGTCACCTTTATTAAGAGGTTCACCTGTTGGGAGAGAAGTAGCAACAACTCTGTTTATTCCTAAATCTCCGTTTATTTTCACTATACTACCAATTTTAAGTCCTTGTTGTTCTGCTATAGATCTAGCTTCAAGTATATTCATTCCAACTAAATTTTGGATAAAAACTGCTTGTGGAGCTTTTGAAACCCATACCCTTATATTTCTATGTTTTTTAACAATAGAGTCAGGATCAGGGTGTTGTATTGCAATAGTACCATATGGTAATTTAGAGAATACTTCTCCCATATTTTTTAGTTTTAATTTTCTTCCAAGATCCTTTTCTGCTTTTTCGTAATTTAATCCAACTAAATTAGGAACTTTGTAGTAAATTTCATTAAAATAAAGTCTTTTGAAAGAATGACCTCCAAAAAATAATGTTATTAGTATAAGTAATATGGCTAGTATTTTTTCTTTCTTGTTTAATTTTTTTGTTTCTATTTTAGTTTTTTCCAATTTTTTTATTATATTATTTAAAAAGTTATTTTTAGTTGTTTTAGATTTATTTTTCATTAAATACCTCTTTTATACTTTGTATAACAAACAATATATTTAATTAAATATATTTTGATAATTTTATAAATTATACCATAACTATATAATTCTTTCAAGAAATATTCATTTATTTTTATTTTTTAAAATAAATATTTTTTTTGTAAAAATTAATGATATATAAAAATTATTAAAAGTATAAATAATTATAATAATTTCAAAAAACAAAATAAAATTTTATTGTTGATTTTTAATGTGTATATGAACTTTAAAAATATAAAAAAAA